>CALUVO010000097.1 GCA_944324245.1 Candidatus Gastranaerophilales bacterium
ACTTAGCCCTCTCATAAAAGCAACATTTAGTTGCTTTTATTCGGCAGAGTCTCTATTCAAAATGATACTTAATCATTTTGAACAGAGTTCTTGTTCACGTCATTTCCCTCTCACAAAACAATTCACAGGATTGTTTTGTTCGGCAGAGTCTTATCACGAATTTTTCTCGGACATTTTCATTGAGCAGCTCTGATATATTTATCAAAATTACCTTTCCAGAAATCATTCATCATACTCATCAATAATTTATCTTCAGTAAAATCTTTAAAAACGAAAGGATTTTTTGACGGCAGAATTGATTTAGTATCAATAGTATCGGCAATCATTTTTGTTCCGATCTCAGCAAACATTTCTACCGGTTTAGTTGATGCATACCAGGATACATTTTTTTTAATATATTTAGCAGCTTCAGCATTTTGTATATCGTTTGCGCCTTCTGACAAAATTTGTGTCTTGAAATCCATTTTCAAAAACTCTCTAAGGTGTTTGCTATATAAATTATCTACAAACTGTTGTTTTTGAGCAGCTAGTTTTTTGAGGTTAATAATATGAACACTATGCATAAACTCATGAATAGGAGTTCTTAAAAAATGACCGGTAGAGACACCGTTTCCCAGTTTTTCATTAATAGCTTCTAGCTGAGTATTAGACCAATCTATTGAGCTGTTGAAACTCACAGAGCGATCTAAAGTGCTACAAGAGGCTCTTACTCCATAGGCTAGCGGTCTTTTATACAAAGCAGTAGGAAGGTTTAATCTCAACTTTTGGAATACATTCAAAGCCAAAGCGGCAATTCCGGCGAGATATTTGTCGCCTTGAAAATGAGCAGGGATATTATATTTATGATAAATTTGATTTTCGACATTTGAAACATTTATCGATTTAACACCTTTACTAAAAGCAATAAAGGAATCAATACTTTTTCTCATTGTGAGAACATCTTTGTCTGTCAATTGAGGGTTATATCTTCTCCATTGAGGTATAATTTTTTCAAAGCGTTGTTTTAACAGAATCGGGTCAATCGCCATTTTAAAAGAGGTATTGGATTTGGTATTATTTTTTCGTTGACTAGTGTTAACAGAATAAATTCCACTAATTTTCATAACAGTCCTTTTTTCTAGTTGTTAATTTCATAAATTTCTTTTAGATAATTATATCTTACCTTTTGTTCATCAGTAATCATTTCAAAATTATCCAAGTCTTTAAGAAGTTCATATTCTTCTTTTTCATCAATTTCTTTGTAAATCATGCCCATATCTTCCAATTCTTTAATATATTCGTTCAAATTGTCAGGAGAGACTCTGTATTGCGCACCTGCGAGCATTTGACCGAGTTGTAAGTTCAAATACTGATTTTTGTTGTTAAGATAGTTTGTTGTAGCCTGATTAACAGCTTTTTCAATACCTGCACCGGCAATAGCTCCTTTTTGAGGGTCAGATGCTGTAACAGAGACATAAGCATCATATGGAACCTGTTCGATATCTATTGTTTGTCTGTCTTTTCCTTCCTCGGTAATTGCTTTTTGAATAGCGGGGTTAGAATAGTTTTCAAGATAAAATTTTAGAATATCTTTTCTTTCACTGTCGTCCGGCATGTAAAATGGCATACGGAGGCATTTTCCGTTACGTAAAGTAATTTCTGAATCAACGCGCGAGGGATAATTAGTTGTAAATATGAAAGTCACACCGGCAGAGCCTGAAGAATCAGAAGAATCCGGTTTTTCACTGCAATGATCAAGAACACCTTTCAAAAATGTTTTGTTCATATCCGCAATTTCGCTGGCTTGAGTTTTTTCTTCTTCACTATTGGTTTTTGTAGGAGGATTAAAATATTTGTCAATTTCGTTTATGACAATAATTGTTCTTGGTGATTTCAAACTTGCGGAATATTCTGCTTTTTTGTCGATGTTACCATATTTGTAAGCATCAGAATCATATTTTGCATCAATAATTTGTTTTTGTTCAGCATAATAGTCTCTGGCCTCGTCCAGCAGGAACTTCAAAGCGCCTGTAAATTTTCTGGCAGAAGTATTAGGATCGAGCGTAACCAGCTTACAGTTAGCTTCGTCAGCCACAGTTTGAGCCATTTTAGATTTACCGCATCCAGTAGGACCGTACAAAAGAATTGCCGGCGGGATATTTTCATTAGTGCCCATAATATTTTCTCTTTGAATAGGGTCAATTACAAGTTTTCTAAAATTATTTTTTTGTGCACTATATCCGGCAAGCACATTATCCATTGAGTAGTTTTTGGTTAAAATGTATTTTGCTTTTTCATAAATATCAATCTCATCAGTGTTAATTACACTTTCAAAGTAATGAAGATTGTTTCTAACGGTGTTATACAAAGTTCTTTCGTCACAATATTTTTTGTATTCATCGTTTTCAATTTCCAGTCGTTCCCGTTTTTTTAAACGATAAGGCTTAAATTTATTTGAAAAATAGCCATAATGACCTCGTTCTTGAGATATTTGGTCTATTTTGGAATCAGTTCTGATTTTGTAGAGAGGTCTGTTCGGATCCTCGTTGTCAAAATCATTTTTTATTTCCCTGTATTTCATATATAGAGAGATAATTTTTCTTTTTTCATCCTTACTCAAATTAGTTGAAGCGGGTAAAGTTAAGGATTGTATCCGAGAGTGCGATTTGTCAGCAGAGGTATTATTTATTGGAGATGTTGCCCCTGACTGAGGATTTTCGGGTAATTGTCCGTCATAGTCACTGCCAAAAGAAATATATGCTTTTGGAACACCTGCCAATTGAAAATCGGGAGATGTTGAGGCAGATGATTGAGTCAGGTTAGTCGGGTTCAATGATTTATTGAGTTTATAATGGTTAAGACTAAAATTGTTTATAGAATAGATTTTCATTTGTAATATCCTTGAATTACGTTAGTTATTTTCGCCGAGAAGCTCTTCACGACGTGCCCTAAGCTGTTCGAGCTCTTCTTTTTGATCAGGTGTCAAAAAGAATTCATTTTGGCTCAGGTATCTGATTTTTTCTTCTATGTTTTCAAGTTCAGAATTATTTTCTTCATCGATATCGGGAGCATCTATTTTTTCCAGAAGTCCATGGGCTTTTAGCTGCTCATTGTATTGTTTGAGTTTTTCAGGGCGGATATCCCGGACGGAATTTTTAAATTCGCGAAGCAGATATATGTTAAACTCAAACTTGGGGTTGTCGATGTATGTTTCTGCAGCCCTTGTGACAAGAAATTTTATCGCATCATTGCTGAAAGCGCCTTTTTCAAGACTTGGGGCAAAGTGTTCCACAAACTTTGACAGCTTTAAATTTTTGGTATCAATCATTTTTAATGACGGATTTTCTTGCTTGTTTTCATAAATCAAAATGTTGGCTTTGTTTAAATAAAAGCGCAAAACATCTTCAAAATCATTACCCTCGGGAGGTAATACTGCGAACGGAGTGAGCTTGTTAATATTTATCTCGCCAAGAGGAATTCTCTTAGGGTAGTTTGTTGTGCACAGAAATGTCACAGCAGCAGCGTAAGAGTCATCTTTTTTCGGGAGCTTTGCACAACCATCAAACAAGACTTTTACTGCCTCTGTATTTTGGCGAATAGTGTCAGATGAACAGGTTGCGGGGTTAAAATACCTGTCGAATTCATCTATGATAATGACTGTACGGGGTGAGCCGATTTTTTGCAGTGCTTCGTCTTGCTCTTCGTGAGACATATTTGCATACTCGGGGCTGTTTTTGAGCCGGTCTATTTCGGCCTGTTTTTTGTAGTATCTTTGAACAGCTTCCTTTCTTTTGCCTTTTAGTACATCTGAAAATCTTTCTGGACGCACATCAGTTTTAACCCTGTCTTGACAGCAGTAGGTTTCATTTGCAATAGCTTCGGCCGCGGCAGTTTTTCCGCAGCCGGTGGGGCCGCAAAGAAGCATGGCATTGATAACTTTTTGTTCACCGCCTTCGAGCATTTCTTTTGTGACAGGTTCAACAAAATAAGTATTCATACTGTTTTTAAGCTCGCTGTAACCTGCAATTTCTCTGTTGAGAGAGCCTCTTGTGCTGCGCATAATTTCTGCAGCAGAGCGGAGTCTTGTTTTTATATCACCTTTTAAAAGATTTTCGTAATAGTCTCTATTTGCCATTACTTTGTCGTACAATTTTTTATTCTTTTCGTAAGTATGATTATAGGTGTTTCGTATTTTTTCCTGAGTTTTGTTTGAAAGAAAAACAGCTGCCTTTTTCTTTCTCAGTGCAATTTCTTTTTCTGCTTTTTCTTCAGCTTCTTTTTTTCCAGACTCAGGATTCCAGGACATAGCCCAGAGATAATCGTTTCTGGCTTGAGTAATAAGGCGTTCTTTTTCGATATTCAATTGTTCGTCAATTGTCAGCGGTTCGTCCTGTGAATTACCAAAAGAGTGATAAATTTTTATGTAACCTTTCGGGTAATCTGAAATCTGATTTTGAAAATGAGAAGTAGAATCGACTTGTGTTGTATTTTTGTTTTCCGCATTTTGAATTTTGTATTTTCCTGCACTCAAAAGAGGCGAAAGCGAATTTATTTTCATATACTCTCCAATCTTTTTCTTTACAGTTTTAAAACGCTGAAAAAAATCTTTTGCTATTTTTAGCAACAAATATTAAATTTTTTTTACATTCTTTTGTATTAATTAAACAAACTTACTCTAATAACCAGGGGTTTTCTTCTTCCAATCTTCTCATTATTGCTTTAGCATTCTCCGAAATTTCATGGTTTGGGTGGTTTAATATTCGCTCAAATTCCATGTATTGCATATTGTCAAAATTTACCCAGGTTTTAGGAGCAGCTTTGTCAACCATGAGTTTTTTCAATGACTTCATTATCTCTGCCATTGTTTC
>CALUVO010000098.1 GCA_944324245.1 Candidatus Gastranaerophilales bacterium
TTATAAAAATGCCAGGTAACATAATTGTTCCGGATGTTCGAGTTAAAAGAGAGCTGGAATATTTTAAACAGGCAAATGCCTACACAATAAGAGTTGAAGCATCAAGAGAGACAAGAAGTGCCAGAGGTAATCTTGTAGGAGAAAATGACGTAACAGAAATTGATCTTGATAATATAAAAGTCTGGGACTACATTATCACAAATGACTCTACATATGAAAATTTGCAAGCCGAGTCTATCAAACTTGCAAAAGAAATAAAGAGTTTTTTAGTTAGGAAATAAGGTCTTAGAGTAAAACTTATACATATTGTTTTATATAGTCAGATATGACATATTCACCATATTTGAACGTATAAGGCTGATGATTGTACTCAGGTGTATTATAGATTGAATTACTTGCAATCATAAATATCTTATTGTTAGCGAACAATAAAGAGTTCATTTCTGAATACTCACACATAAGTTCTTCAAGATTATTTATACCATCGAGAATTTTGTTAATCACTTCGCACATCCTATTAATCTTACATTAGTAACATCGGACATGACCTGATAAAACTTTAAAAAATAGATGCAATTTTAACATTTATTTACAATTAAAATATGTTAATATAATATAAACGGAGAATTTTTATGTTGAAAACTATAATTATTGGCAGTGACCATGCGGGTTTTAGCTTAAAGAATAAAATTAAAAGCTATTTGGAATCAAAAAATTATGAAGTCTTTGATGCCGGCACACATACAACAGAATCCTGTGATTATCCTGTAATTGCAAAGTCTGTTGCACAAAAGATTGCTCAAAATGCATATGAATACGGGATATTAGTCTGTGGAACCGGTATCGGCATGTCTATTGCAGCAAATAAAGTAAAGGGTGTTAGAGCTGCAGTGGTTTCAGATACGTGCTCTGCAAAAATGTCCAGACTTCATAACAACAGTAACATATTGTGTCTGGGAGAACGTATTGTTGGTGAAGAACTGGCCAAAGATATTGTTGATATATGGCTTGATTCTGAATTCTTAGGCGAAAGACATGCAAAACGTGTAGCTATGTTTGAATAAAATTGCTATTGTTCTTCTATTTTGCTTACAGCTAAATCTACGCTTGTAAATGTTGGTATCAAAGTATCTAAAAATGCATCAGAAAGAGCAGATTTGACTGAATCAGAAATTTTTACCAGCATGAATTTACCGCCCTTTTCATTACACATTTTATAAAGAGTAGTAAAAGTACTTGTATATTCATCATCAAATATTTTTACATTTTCCATATTAAAAATTATATTAACATAACCTGTATAAAGGCTTGTTGTAACATCTTTAACAATTGCATCAATATGTTTTGAGCTATTAAATTTGTTAATTGTATAGCAGCATATATTGTCATTAATAGAGTATTTAAAGAAATCTTCATGCTGTTTTGTTGTAAGTGAACTTGTTATGAATTTTAAAATCTGATCGTGCCAGTTGCTTGACTTTGGTACAAATTCATCAATACCTAACTTATAGCATTTTTCTATAAGATTTTTGTCATCAGTTCCTGACATAACAATAATTTTGTTTGTTTTCTTTGCGTCACGAAGTTTAATACATTCATCAATCAGTTCAATACCATCCTCAGCATCCGGTAAAAATAAGTCTACTACAATGTAATCAAATTTTTTCTTTTTAAGTTCTGCAAGTGCTTCTATTTTATTTCTTGCCACAGTAGGTACAATACCGACTTTTTTGAGGAGCTGGTTAAATTGGTATATAGAAAGTTCAAGATCGTCTACTATAAGAATATTAAATTCGGCCGGAACTGTCATTGTATCAGAAGCAAATGAATTCAATTTTCTTTCAATTAATATCAATGCTTTGGTAATATCATCCTGTAGTGCTTCCTCAACAACAATATCTGCACCAGATAAATCAAACAGTTTTTTTAATTGTTCGTTATTAATTTCCATTTGCCGAACCCTAATTTACTAACCTTAAATATTCTACACTTTAAAATGTTTCAAAACCTCATTCAAAAGCTTTAAATCTTCTTTATTATGGCAATTTTTTCTAAAATTATCAAATAAATCTTTTCTTTTTTTTAATGTAGTTATTAACTGTTGTTTGCGACGCCATTTGTATATTTCAGCATGGTTACCATTCAATAAAACATCAGGTACTTTTAGACCTTTATAGTCTCTTGGCTTTGTGTACTGGGGATATTCCAAAAGTCCGTCAGAAAACGAATCAAAATGTGCAGAATCAATCTTACCTAAAAATCCTTCTATATTTCTTGAAACAGAGTCAATTATGCACATTGCAGGAAGTTCTCCCCCGGTAAGCACAAAATCACCTATAGAAACTTCTCTGGCTTTTGTATATTCTTTAATTCTCTCGTCAAATCCTTCATAATGTCCGCAAATCATAATTATATGAGTTTTTTTAGAAAGTTCCGCTGACATATTATGATTAAAAACTTCACCCTGTGGTGACAAAAGCAGCACTTCAGTGTCCTCAGTTTTTTGTATGCTGTCAAAACAATCAAAAAATGGCTGGCACATCAAAACCATGCCTGCTCCGCCGCCAAATGGCGTATCATCGACTTTTTTATGTTTATCAAGTGTATAATCTCTGGGGTTTATAGTATTTACACTTATAATTCCTTTTTCAATACCTCTTGCAATAATACTGTGCGAGCAAGCTTGATTCACCATTTCAGGGAAAAGTGTAATCACATCAAACTTCATTATCATTCTCCGCTGACTTAGAATTTGGTTCAATGCCATCAATCAGATTGACAACAATTTTATTATCAGCTATATACACATGCGGCACCCATTCTTTTACAAATGGCACCATAAATTTTAAACCGTTATTTTTTTGAATTTCTAATAAATTTGATGCTTTATTCTCCCCGACATCTGACACTTTGCCAATTTCAATGCCTTCTGTATCATAGACTTTTAATCCTATTAAGTCATTTATGAGAAATTCATCTTTTTGGAGCCCGGCTTTCAGAATATCCTCATTTACATGAACAAGGAGTCCCTTAACGCTCATGACATCGTTAATTGAATTGAGCTGTTTAAATTTAATAATTGCAGTGTTTTTATGAAAACGCACCGATTCAACATCAAGCTGTTTTTTCACATTATCAGTAAAGACAAACACCTGTTTTAAATTTTTTAACACGGTTTCCCTGCCGGCAGTAAAGCCCATTTTAACTTCGCCTTTAATACCGTGGAAATTCAGAATTTTGCCGACAGAAATTAATTTACTCATCGCAGTTATGATTCTTCTGTGATTTCAGAAGCCTTTTTTCTGCCTCTTTTTTTAGGCTTTTCTTCTGTAGCTTCCTCTGCAGGCATCTCAACAGGTGCTGCTGATTGAACATCATTATTAGTCTGTTTAAATTCTTCAGGAGCATCAGGTCTTTCCGGATTCCATCTGTCAAGGCCTAGTTGTTTTCTAATTAGACCAATACCGACATGAACACGCCATTCATCAATTTTAAGCTGTGCTGCAATAATTTTATGACAGCCAATCGGCGGCAGTGGCAGTAACGGTTCATATAACATTTTTATTGCAGTCAATTGATCCGGAGAAACCGCAAGTTTTCTTTTTGGAAATGGGAGTTTGGGAAGCATCATCTTTTGTCGTATAAGATTGATACCGAAAAATACTTTTCTGGATTCCAAACCAATCTGTTCTCCGATAACCTCATGTGCATCAGGATTAGGTAAAGGCAGCATCTTTTTGTAAAGTTCCTCAATCAGTGCAAGTTGTTCTTTGTTAACAAGCAGCTGTTTTGGCGGCTTTTGCGGGCGTCCTCCCATAGGTCTTCTTCCGCCCTGAGGCCTATTGAATCCGCCGCCTTGTGGTCTTCTGTTATTTTGTGGTCTTTGATACCCGCCCTGCTGTGGACGTTGATATCCTTGATTGTAACCTCTTTGTGACGAATCTCTATCATAAGGTCTTGGAGATCTCTGGTAACCGCCTTGTGGTCTTTGATATCCTCCCTGCTGAGGGCGTTGATATCCACTTTGTGGTCGCTGGTAACCACCCTGATTATAACTTCTCTGTGAATCATAGCGTGGTCTATCCTGCTGATAAGGTCTGTCATCTCTTCTTTGATAGTTTTCTGAAGAGTATCCACCTGCGCTATAAGAGGCATGACGTTCATATGATGAATTTTGCTGCTCTGATGAAGAACTTTGTGAATAATCTCCAGAACCTGATTCTGTCTCTTGTCCCGATTTTTTATCGGCATATAAACAATTAGGGCAAATCACCCTTTTGGGATTTTTTGTTTCGAATTCCGCTCCACACTTGGTACACTTATTTACATACATTTTTAATACCCTTTAAAGTAAAAGGCGAAAGGCTATTGTCTTTAGCTCCTCGACATCTTATTAACAAACTATAATTCTAATATCAACTTATATTTTAAATGCAAACATAATATATGGCAAGTTTTTTTAATAAATTTATTAATTATTTCTCAATAACAAACGTAACAGGCCCGTCATTTACGAGTGAAACATCCATCATTGCTGCAAAAACGCCTGTTTTAATATTTATTCCATCTTCTTTTAATATGTTTAGAAATTTTTCATACAAATTTTTTGCAGCATCTGGATTTTCTGCATTATCAAAACTCGGTCTTGTTCCTTTTTTGCAATCAGCAGCAAGTGTAAACTGTGAAACTACAAGAATATCACCGTTTATATCCTTAATTGATTTGTTCATTTTTCCGTTTTCATCTTCAAAAATACGCAAAGACATGACTTTGTTTGCCATCCAGTTGAGCTTATCTTCAGTGTCTCCTTTTTCTGCACAAAATAGAATAAGCATGCCTGCATTTATCTGTGAATATATTCTATCATCAATTTTTACAGACGCATTTTTAACTCTTTGCACAACGATTTTCATAAATTTCCTCTAAGCTGTTGATTTCATTGTTAAGCATTGTAATAATTTGTTCATTTTTGTTATAAACTTTGTTGAAATATGTTTGAAAAATATTTAAAAATTCTTTTGCTTCATTGTAGTCTTTAATTTTTTTATTTAAACTCATTAAATAATTTATTTCACTGTATTCTGTAAGTGCTATCATTTTATATATTCTGTGTTTTAGCATAACTTGCTTTGTTAAATAAGAGTATATTTCAATGAGTTTGTGAGCCAGAGATGATGCTTTTGATGTGTAAATTTTAACCCGTTCTATTTCATTATTCAGGTTTTTGGAAAGAGATACCCCCTTTTCCAATTTTGGTTTTATTGAGATTAGTAAATCTCTTTCAAACTTTAAATTTTCAATAATTTTACTGTTGTCAACCTGTACTTGAAAGCTGTCCGGTTCAATTATTTTTGTCTTATCTAATACATTGTGTGCATATTTTGTAATAGCTTCATTTAGCGGCATTAAATTAAAACCGTCAATTTTTGCTCCGCCTATAGAAGAATTTATCAAATTTCTTTCGTTTTTATGACGTTTAGCGAAGTCTTGTATATATTCAATAAATAGAGAATATACTCCTTCTGTAGGTAGCATATTGCCATCTTGACCGGGAACCGAATATATGTTCTTATTGAGTTCTTCTAATCTTGCATTAACAATTTTATTTTTCTGTTCATCTGTATATCTATCTTTAACTGATAAGCAGTATGCGTCTTTAAACTTTTCAAAATCATCACATACTATTTTGTATTTTTGTAATTCATTATCAAAAACACATTTTAAACCATCGAATTTAGAACCTTTGCAGTAGCATTGGCCATCTGAATATGCCAGATCTTGTCCGATAAGTATAATAGGATTACATCCTAAATAATATGCGCTGTATATTGCATGATAGGCGACTGTACCTTTAGTTTCGAAGTCAACAAGCTCTTTGTTTGCAATTTCTAGAAACCATCTTGCATCATCGGTTTCTAAAGATGACGTTGTAAGAAACTGCTTAAAGTTTAAATCTAAATATGCGGACTGAGTATAAGGCTCTGCTATAAATATAATGTCTTTTGCTTCTTTTACATCATAATGGACTTTTGTGTTATTACGTTCTATGACATTTACAAAATCTGGAACTATTCCGTTGCTGCATAATGTTCGTAATGCAGTTCCAACACAAAAGATAAGCGCATTATCTTTATATTTTTTCAAAGTATCAAGATTTTTATGTAAAGAAGGACCTGCTGAAACTATAATTGCAGGTTTATTTTTATATTTATCTTTGTAATCTGTAAGCATTGGATTTTTATACTTTTTAGAAATATTATGGAGAGTAGATTTGAAAAAATAATAAATATTTCTAACCTGATAACTGTAATTGTGATCAACTATGTCAACTTCTTTTTGTAAATATTCTTTAAATATGTCGATTTCTTCTTTATGATAAAGCTTGTAATAATCCAGATAAGAAAAAGTTACATTGCTTTTATATCTGAATAAAGAAAATAACATGGAATTGAATTCTTTGTAGTCAGAGGCAAAATACAATCTGTCATTTTTTAAATTATCAGAAAAATCCACTGTTGAAAACACAAAATACATTGCTTCAATATCAGGTTCATATACTATTACTTTGCCTTTGCCATTTTGAATAAATTCATCTATCTGATATCCTAGACCTATACCGTAGATACAATGGATTGTCGTGTTTTCGTTAATCTCTATATCTTTTAAAATATCTTGAGATTCAGACAGAACATCAGTTATGGAGTGTACCGGTTTATTATCTATAAGAAGATTATACTGACCTTTTAAATTTGTATTTATTTCAAAATTTTTTGTAAGTGTTTTTACAGACAACACCTTTTCGCACAATGTTTTATTGTACTTACTTATAAAGTCGAGATTTTTATTCAATAAATCTTCCATGATGCTCCGATAAATATTCTAATATATATATTATAAGGATGTTTGAGCCAAATTACAGCACTATGTAAAATAAACTGACCTTATGGTCTATGAAAATCAATCCCTGGGTCAATAACAAACAAAAATATAATCTTTAAAATATTATAAGAGGAATATTTTTATTACGGGGAAGAGATATTGGGGATAAAATATAGAAGTGTAGTACAAGGATTGGATTCTTTTGTTGTTAAACCTTTAAACTATACGACAACACCGGCATACAAATTATTTGTAAAGGCAGATGCACTAAGATTAGCCAATCATTTTAAAGAGTCTATCAAACATTATTTGAGTGCTATTATGATTGACCGTAGCAATTACCGTTCATATATGGGGCTAGGTATTTCCTACAAAGCAGAACAGAATTATGATAAAGCAATTAAAGCGCTTGAAACGGCAAGGAATTTGTCTTTTTTTACATCCCAAATCCATTATGAACTCGGACTTTGCTATTTATTTTCAGGACGTTTTTGTGAGGCAATAAAGAGTTTTCATCATGCTATTTCTTTGGATAGAACAAATATTAATGCTCAATTGCAACTGGCAGTTGCACACGAATTTATTGAAGAATATGATATGGCGATACTGATATATCATACTATTATTGAAAATAATCCGGAATTTCTTACAGCATACAATCATTTGTCTGCTTTGTATATGAATTTAGGTGAGTTTAAATCTGCCGGTTGTGTTTTTTCTCAGATTTTAAAAGTTAATCCAAATTTCAATAAAGCTTACTTAGGACTTGCAATATGCTTTGATAAAATGTCAAATATACAAAGAGCAATGCACTATTACAAACTTTTCCTTAATAAAAAGCCTCATTCTCATCATTGTGAAAAAATTAAGAAAAGAATAGCAAAGTTGCAAAAAATTAGACCTGAACAAAATGAAGAAAGTAAGCTGGCTGTTATATAATCTGTCATAATTGTTTTTGTACAGGAATATGACAGTTGTTTTTACTTTTTTGTGCTTGTAATTTCATTTAAAGTTTTTTAATAATTTTATTATTAACTTTATTCTGCTTTTCAATTAATACAGACAGTTTGTTCATTTCACTGTCTGTCAGATGTTCAGTTGCATTATGGCAAATTTTTATGAATTTTCTGTATTTGTTATATTTTTCATTGGATTTATTTATCAGAGTTCTATATAAATCCATTAAGTCACTGCTATCAGGCTTTTTATTTAAATAATCGGAATTTCTTTCTACAAATTTTTCTACTTCATGTCTATTTTTATAGAACCATTCTTTTGTCTGCGTAATATGCTCTATTTCTCTTTTGGTTTTCTCAATATGCTTTAATTTGTCATATATAGATACATCAGGTTTTGATGCTGATTGTTGCAGGCCGTTTATATTTTTTTGTATTTTGACAGAATCTGTATAAGGGATTGCAAGCGCATACAGAATGCATTCATCATAAATATTTTTTAAAGATAAATATTTGTTATATTCTTCTTTAGATGCTTCTTTAAAATTCAAATGGCTGATATCTTTACTGAAATTTTCCGACATTTTATTAAAATAATTGTAGAACGGTCTTAATTTTTCAATATTTTCATTCTCTTTATAAAGAATTTCAGCTTTTTCAACACTTTTATCTAATCCTGTTTTTTTATAATAATCTTTTTGGGACAATGCTTTAAAATAATTATAATTATTTCTGTTTTTATCAAACTCATTTATAAGTTTAAGATTTCTACCATATAGTTTATAGTCAGGATTGCTATTAGATAAAGAAAGCTTAAGTTGGTAATTAAATAAATCATTATTCAGTTTTTGGTACAATTTTACCGGTTCCTGTACAGAATATCCGATTTTGGCAATTGAGGTAAATAATTCTCTGCTGTCGTTGATAAAGGGAAGTATATCTTTATTAAAGGATTCCCGTAATTCTTGAATATTTGATTCTAAAATATTAGAGGCCGCTTTGAAAGAAACAGTATCGCCTGAATTATAGGCTTTAACTCCTGTTTTTCCATGATTATTTTTGTTTCTGTACACTGTGTAATTATTATTTACAGGCAATATTTTCATTGTTTATCCCTCATTTTATTACTTAGTTGACCGCAGGCGGCATCTATATCAGAGCCTCTTTCAAGTCTTATAGTTACTTTTTTGCCGGATTGTTCCAAAATATATTTGAATTTTTGTATGGATTCTTTATCCGGTTTTTCAAAAGTATCTTTATCATTTGGGTTATAAATAATAAGATTAATGTTTGCTTTTAAGCCGATTAAAAGCTTTGCCAGCTCTTTTGCACATTCTATGGTATCATTGAAACCTTTAATCAGCGTGTATTCTATTGTTATTCGTCTACCGGTATCAGAAACATAGTTTCTGAGCGTTTGCATCAATTCTGGCAACGGATATTTGTTTTCTACAGGCATGAGTTCTTTTCTAAGTTCGTGATTCGGTGCATGCAGTGAAATAGCAAGAGTCGGCTGAAAATCGAGTTCTGCCAGTTTGTTTATTTGTGGAATTATTCCGCAGGTGGAAACAGTAAGTCGCCTTATCCCTATAACAAAATCTCTGTTGAATATTTCAATAGCTTTTAATACATTATCAAGATTCAACAAAGGTTCTCCCTGACCCATAAATACGATATTTGTAACCTTTAACTTTGTATCCCTTTGTATTGTTAAAACCTGTTCAATAATTTCACGTGGTGTAAGATTTCTTATGAATCCTAATTTTGCTGTTGCACAAAATTTACAATTACAAGCGCATCCTACCTGCGAACTTACACAGGCTGTCAGATTGGCTCTGTTATCAAAGCGCATCAAAACTGTTTCTACACAGTTGCCATCAGCATATTCTAAGAGGTACTTTACTGTGCCGTCTTTGCTGATTTGCTTGTGTTTGATTTTTACATCCGTGATTTGAGCAATTTGTGCAACTTTTTCACGTGTTTTTTTTGAAATGTCTGTCATTTCGTCAAAACTTGCAGCTGATTTTAAATAAATCCAGTTATGCAGTTGTTTTGCTCTGTATTTTGATTCTTCTATAGAGTCAGTGAAGGCAGTTAATTCATCAAGACTCATTCCTGATAAAATTTGTTTTGTCATACAAATATATTATCAGGAATACAAAATATTAGTAAGTCGATTTGTCTAAAATGAAAAGCAAGAATTCCATATTATTTCTGATTGAAAATAATAATGAGGTTTATTTGTACGGACATATATAGTTTATGCATCTTGTTTTTTGCATTATACAATATTCCGTTATTATAATAATCGCATCAATCAGTAATTGTAAATTTTTCGATTGTACAAAATGTTTGTTTTTGTTGCATTTAATAAATTATTTCAACTTTACCGGAATCAAAATTCAGATAGCCTCTGACAATCTCAAACTTACCGTCATGATGAGCCTGTCTTAATATTTTAGAACGTTTAAGAAGTTTTCTTTTCTTAGTCAGCGTATAATTCCTTGCAATTTCATTGTAGCATTCAGATTCCGAATCAATTATTTCATACACTGAACGAATTAAAAGCTGCAGCTCATCAGGTTCTTTCGGATACATTGCTTTAGCGGCTTTCATAACCCCGCAATCATCATGGCTTAACACCATAACCAGAGGCACATTTAAATGGTCAACCGCATACTCTACGCTTTCTAATATATTTTCACCAATAACTGCTCCTGCACAACGCACTACAAAAAGCTCTCCGAAACCCTTATCAAAAATCAATTCCGGTATAACTCTTGAATCAGAGCAAGTAACAATACAAGCAACAGGTGACTGACCGTTTTTTAATGCAATTAACGATTCTGCATTTCTGTTGCCGTTTTTGCTTTTACCTTCAACAAAGTTCTTATTACCTTCAAGAAGTATATCAAGAACTTTCTGCGCTTTTTCGAGCATTATTTGTCAGTCTCCGTATTTTTAATCTCTTTTGCTTCTACTTTTTTGGTTGCAGGCAGTGATTCATTGCTGTCCAGAACTTTTTTATTCTTTTTGTTTTCAGCTTCTATATCAAGTTGTTTATTAATAATCAAAGTTTGACCGATTTGAATAATATTGCTTGTTATTAAGTATAAAAATACACCTGCCGGTATCGGAATAAAGAGAAATGATGCGGTGAGCATAACCGGCATCATGGTACCGAGACTCTTTTGCATTGCTTCTTGAGCCGGATCAACCTGCTGCATTTTATTTGTTGCCATCATTATTTTTTGAGTAAGGAACGTTGACAAACCGAATATTGCAACAAGAAGCAGTACATCATAATTGAATGATGTCTTAGCCGCAACTGTCGGAACAGAAGCTATCAAATTGTCACCCTGTTTTACAAATTTTACTTTTTCAATTTCTCTTGTGTTGTTATCGGTTACAGTGACATCCGCACTTGTGATTTGTGCAAGCTGGCTGAATTTCAAATCAAAATCATCAAGACTGATTTTTAAATCAACAGGCTGCCCGGGAGTAATATCCCCCTGCACCTTAACAGCATTTCTTGGATTTGAAAGCTTTGCATTTTCCAGCTCTTTATCACCTATATAAACTTTTATATTTTTATTTAAAGAGAAAGTATCTCTCGGTCCGACAGAAAACTTCCCGTCATTAGAGACACCGGCATTACCTTTTAATGTCGCATCCAGTCTGTTTATAAATAAAAATTTAGACTGTCCGGCAAGTGAAATAAACTGCGGACTCATCAAAGATGAATACAAAAGAATAAATATCGGCATCTGTATAAGCAGCGGCAGACATCCGGCCATCGGATTAAACTTGTGTTCTTTATAGAATTCCATCATCTTTTGCTGCATAACCTGCCGGTTATTTTTGTATCTGTCCTGTATAGCTTTCATTTTAGGCTGCAGCTGCTGCATTGTTTTCATGGAGCGCTGCTGTGATACATTTAACGGCCACATTGCCAGTCTTATAATTACGGTCAGAGCAATAATACCTAAACCGTAGCTGCCGAATATATTACTAAGATCTTTTAAGAAATTTATTGTTAAAGTTGTAAAATCCAATTTATTTTCTCTCCCCTATTTATTTGAATATTATGTTGTCTGAGGCGGCCTAGCTTGTAGGAGTATACACGAAGTGCGAGTGACGCCAAGTCTATCATTTTACGTAAGTGACCCCATGCGCCGTCTTGAAATCAGACGTTCGGGAAAAGCGTGGTTTTCCCTCACAAGGGGCGTTCCCTCATTTCATTCGGTCAGCCCCGTCAGATTCCGCTGTTGGCTGTGCCGGACTTCTTGTTAAACAGTGAACTTGTTTATTACACAGGTTCAACAAGTAGTCGGAGTCAGTTGACGATATGAAATATTTTGACTGTTAATATTTATTGTAAAACAAAAATATATTTTGCCAAAGAAATTTATGTATTATAATAAAACAAAAAATGAGAGATATGTATGAAAATAGTAGTATTCGGTGCAAGTGAGATGGGCTGCTTAATAGCAACCGAGTTTTTTGAAGATCACGACATAACAATTATAGATAAAGAAGAGAACAAAACAGATGCTTTAAACAAGCTTGATATAAGCTTTGTTCCGGGAAACGGTTCAAACATAAATACTTTGAAAGCAGCAAATATTGATGATGCAGATGTATTTATTGCCTGTACAACATTTGATGAAGCAAATATTGTTTCATGCCTTACCGTGAGCCGCCTCAGCAGAGCCAAGACAGTTTGTTTTGTAAGCAAACCTGAATATATAGAATCCCTTAATCTGGTTAAAAATACACAATATGAAATGATTGATGTTGTAATCTGGCCGGAAGAGCTTCTTACGCAGGAAATTTTTAGAATAATTACTGTGCCGGATGCTGTAGATGTTGAAAATTTTGCAAGCGGTAAAGCGAGACTGCTTGAATACAGAATAAAAGAGGAATCTTCTCTTTTAAACAAAAAAATCAAAGACTGTAAATTTAGAGACGAAACTCTTGTAGTTGCGGTAACAAGAGACGAGGATTTATTCATTCCCGACGGGGAAACAGAGTTTAAACTCAATGATAAAGTAATATTTATGGGCTCTTCCACATCTTTGGATATACTTGCCAGAGAGATTTTTCAAAGTCAGTCAAAAGTAAAAACTGCTGCTATAATTGGAGGAGGCAGTGTAGGGCTGATGCTTGCACAGAATCTTGAAAAGATTAATATTAAGACAAAAATCATAGAACAGGATTACAAGCGCTGCGAAGATTTAACCGAGGTTTTAAAAAATACACTTGTATTATACGGTGATGGCACAAACATGGAACTTCTTATGCAGGAGGATATCGGCGAATCTGATGTAGTAATAAGCGTTACAAACAACGATGAAAAGAACCTTCTGTGCTCGCTTTTGACAAAACAGATGGGCGCAAAAAAAGTTATAACAAGAGTTTCAAAATCCGCAAATATCAGCCTCTTTGAAAAAGTCGGTATAGATGTGGCAATTTCTCCCAAAGAAGCATCAATAACCGAAATAAGAAATAACTTTATTAATACTGACGCAGAAATCCTTGCCACAGTGGAACGAGGACAGGGAAGAATCATAGAAACACTGGTTCCTGACAATTTCAAAGAAATTTCATTAATGGATTTGAAACTGCCTGCAAAAGCTATCATTGCTATAATACAAAGGGGGCATAACGTAATTATCCCGAAAGGTATGACAAAATTAAGACCAAAAGACTTACTTCTTGTTTTCACTCTGGAGGAAAACTCGGAAAAAATTATTGAATTCTTCAGGGGATAATTATGAGATTAAACTATATTTTTACATCATTAATACTTGTCTTAAGATGCATTGCTCTCGTTATACTTGCCCCGATTGCAGTGGCTCTTTATTACCATGATTACAACTCGGTAATTCCGTTTTTAACCGCATCATTATTCAGTATTGGTATAAGTTTGGTAATGAGTATTTTCTTTGGAAGAAAGTCGGATTCTTTTGAAAGTTTGAATGATATAAAAAAGGGAGAAGCTCTTTGCGTTGTTACCCTGTCCTGGGTATTGTTCGGAGTAATTGCAATGATACCGTATCTTCATTACGGACTGTCACCTCTCAATTCTCTCTTTGAGGCAGTATCCGGCATAACTACAACAGGTGCTACAATCCTGACCCACTATGATTACCCCAAAACAATGTTCTTCTGGCGTTCAATGAGCCAGTGGCTGGGCGGTATGGGAATTATTGTATTGTTTATTGCCGTGTTGCCGCAGTTTGCAGTAGCCGGCCGTCAGATGTTTTTTGCTGAAGCACCCGGACCGACGGAGGATAAAATTACGCCGAGAATACGGCATACAGCCAGTGCTGTCTGGACAATATACATAATAGTTACTGCTCTTGAAATTTTATTTCTAAAACTTGCAGGCATGCCTTTATTTGACGCATTTTGCAATTCTTTTTCCACACTTGCAGGCGGGGGATTCTCTCCTAATCCGCAGAGTATTATGGGATATCATTCAAATCTCATCTGCTGGATAATGAACATTTTTATGATTATAGCCGGAGCCAATTTCGCAATAATTTATAAGAGTTATCTTTGCAAATCACCGCTTATGTTGTTTAAAGATGAAGAATTCAGAGTGTACATGTATATCATTTTTGTATTTTCTTTTTTGATTGCACTTGTTTTGTATTTTCAAAATGCATACCATATCTTTGATGCTATAACAGCAGCAGTATTTCAGGTTGTTACCGTTATAATTACTGCGGGTTTTGCTTCTGTAGATTTTGCGCAATGGACGCTGCCTGCTAAAATGCTTTTGTTCTGTTTATTCTTCTGCGGTGCATGTGCAGGATCTGCCGGCGGCGGTATGAAGGTTGTGAGATGGATTTTTCTTTTTAAGTATTTAAGAAGAGAAATTGCAAAAATTCTCCATCCTAATGCAGTTTATCCTATTAAAATAAACAAAACTATTCTTCCGCCCGAAGTTATACAGCAGATACTGGCCTTTATACTTTTTTACTTTTTGATATTCGGAATAAGTGCTTTTTTAATATCTATACTGGAAAATTCTACAATGATAGGTGTTACAGGCTGCATAACATCTCTGGGTAATGTCGGCCCCGGATTCGGTGTTATAGGACCAATGGGTTCTTTTGATATTTTACATCCTGTATCAAAAGCTATCTGTATTTTTGACATGCTTGTAGGCAGGCTTGAGTTGATTCCTTTTCTTGCCATGCTCCATCCTGATTTTTGGAATATTAAATAGTGTGAAGTTTTGTAAAAATAGCATTAAAGTTTTTTTGAAATCTTCCGATAATACGTCATGTGTACGAAGATAAACACAAACAATTTACTTAGTATAAGATTATGGATATGTATGACGTAGTGTTAGAAGATAAAGAGCTAAAAGAAGTCGGTCTGGAACTTATGTTCCTGACTCCGGAAAAGTGCAGCAATGACGATGGAATCACGGCTGTAGAGCTCAGCCGTCATCTTAATATGCCTTTAGATACTGTAAAAAAGAAACTAAAAATACTTTTTGATAAAGGAATAGTGCAGGTAAAAGGTATTAACCCTAAAATATGGAAGTTTAACGAATATAATTTTCAACGAATGGATGAAGAAGATGAAGTTTATCTTCTCTTATGCAGCTTTGATGATGTTGATTTTGACAAATATTTTTCTTATTAAGCTTGAATTTCTTGTCCAGAAAAATTCAAAAACTTACATCAACAAAATTGATTATGATAGTCAAAATCAATGGCAAATAGATTCTGTTTTAGTCACAGATTGAAATTTTATTTATTAGAACATTGGTTATTATCATTAATGTACGTGAATCGTTTATTTCGTCTTATAAAAGCAAGAAATTAAATGCACTCCTTCACATTATCTATGGCTTTTAATTTTTCTATATCTTCAGGATAAAAGCTAATAGATTTTGATTCGTCTACAAAACACTTTGACCGGTCAGCCATCCTGTATTCCAAATTGCTGTCAAGATTGTTTTGTATACCTTGAATAATTTCTCTGTTTGCATCATATTCTAACGAACCGTCTTCTCTTTTTGCTATGTGTTTCTTTCCTGCATCATCAATACCAAAAGAAATCTTGTTGTAATGAAAACAAGGCAGATTGTTTAAATTGTATTGATTGGAAACTGGATGTATTTGCATACTGAAAGATGATGTCAGGATTTTTAAAATGTTGTTTTATTACATTAGAATAAGATACAGAATTTAATTTAGATATCATTATTACACCTTCATTGCGATAAGTATAAAACACAAAAAGTAAATTTTTTGCTATTTTGTTACTATATTTTTAGCAAATTATTTAAAATAATTTTGTCTGAGTTCGACAATGCTTGTACTCGTGGGTATCCTGTTGCATATGGTTAGTCTTAATCTTTATACTGCATGCAGAAACTACGTTTTTGACTTAGCATATATATATTTTGGCCAGACATTTAATCAAATCTAAACAGCGTTCTTTGCATGTAAATGACTTAGCTCTTCTCTTAAAAGCAACTAAATGGGGAATTTTTTATAAAGTTAAAATATATTATTATGCTAATTTTAAGGCCATTAGCAGGCCTGCAGGCAAGTCTAAAATCTGTGACTGGTATCTAACATCATTTTTTATTTCATTAAGAAAATCAGCAACCTTGGCAGCATGAGAAATTACATTATCAGCAAGTATAATTGAACCCTTTGAGAGTTTATCTTTTAATAAATCAAAATATTGAATATATTCTGATTTATTGGCATCAATAAATACCATATCTGGTATGAAATCCAAATTTGCAAGTATTTCCAAAGCGCGGCCCTGTCGGAAAGTAACATAATCCGATAAGCCGCATTTTGCAATATTTTCTTTTGCAATACACTGGCGTTTCTCATAAAACTCAATTGTTGTTAAATGACCGTTTCTGCCTGCATCTTTTAATGCATCCGCTATCCATAGTGTTGAATAGCCGTTAGATGTACCTATTTCGAGTACATTCCTTACTTCGGATATTTTTATAAGCATGCTTATGAATTCCGCAGTTTGATGTGATATATTCCAAAATTCGTGCTGTGTTTGCTCTAGCTCTGATGAAATTTTT
This sequence comes from Candidatus Gastranaerophilales bacterium, assembly GCA_944324245.1. Classification (GTDB taxonomy): domain Bacteria; phylum Cyanobacteriota; class Vampirovibrionia; order Gastranaerophilales; family Gastranaerophilaceae; genus Limenecus. The sequence continues at coordinate 16,918 of CALUVO010000098.1, forward strand.
AAAGCAGTGGTATTCATTTATCAATCTAACCTTTTATTTAGCAACTGCAAATCATTAATGTATACAGATGTATTCGCTGTTTGTAGTACGGAATTTTTTACAAAATCATAAACATAATATTTTTTATCAGTTACATTTGTAATTAAAAGCAAATTTGTGTCATTAACCGGTACAAATTTTTTAAAAAATCCTGCTTCAGGAAGTTTTAATATAGTAGCGCACGAAAAATCTTCCAGATTAAATACAGCGATTTCACCAATTGCACATAAGACATACAGTTTATTGTCAATTAAAATCATATCAACCGGTTTTTTTGCCAGAGGCTGTTTGAATATGATGTCTTTTATCTCTGTGTCTATAACCTGTAATTCATTATCTGTTCTTGATAAAAGATAGATATTTTTATCAATTACAATTATTTTAGAGATATTTGATGCATTGTATGCGTAGCTGTTTAGATATGTTTCATCAAGATTTAAAGTATAAATGTCCCCTGTATTTTTATCAGAATAAGCAATGATTTTATTATCTTTTGATATAGTTATGTTTTTTGGATAACCTTTTACCTTAATTTTTTCTGATAAAGACATTGATTTTAAATCTATTACAAATAAAGCCTGCACATCAGCTGCAGCGACATATGCTTTTGTCTTATCACTATTCAAAATAATTTCAGTTGGTTGGTAACCTATGTCTATTTTTTTTGCAAGAACCTCTTGCTTAACATCTGCAACATCAATATAGGTCTTACCTGCTGATGCTACTAAAATATAATTGTCGTCACAAACAGGCTGTATAAATTTTGGTAAATTTTCAAGCGTAAATGTAAATTTTGGAAAAACCGAGTCAGATGGAATTACATTAACAACTTTTGAATCTAATGTTGTAACAAGCAATGTTTTGTCTGTCATGTACGGAACTGGTACAAACTTTGATTGTTTATCCGATTTTGTTGATTCAATGTGGCCTTTGAATATGTCATTCACTGATGAGGCAGATGTAGCAATTTTTAAATCACCCATCATAATCTTCATATCTTCAGGTATTATTAGACCCGGAGGAACTAGCATATCCTGAGGAAACAATCCTGTTTTTATAATAAAAGGTATATTTTTTGTATCAGTAACCGTTATATGTCCGTTTTTATTTTTAATAACTTTTAAAAGAGCAAAATTTGAATCAAATAAAACTACCTCAGGCTTTTGTGAGAGTTTTCTATCCGCCGGGTAAGTGCTTACTATTTTGCCAGCAGGATTCTTTTTGGGATTCGAAGGCAATACCGGTAGATATACTGTTCCATCTGGAAGCGAAACAAGTCCGTCAAAACGAACAGACGCCTGCGGCAGCTCTGTTTTTATCGTATTAAGAATATAGTCAGGAATTTTGGTCGCATATGCTGAAATTGCAGTTGAAAAGTAAATACTAACAACTAACAATGTATTTATTATGTTCAAATATTTATTTTTCATACTTACCCGATTTAATTATGAATTGCACTTTTAAATTTATCAATCAGTTTTTCATTTGGCTTTTTATTCTCAGAAAGTTCAAAGAGCTTTCTGTATAAACGTTTTTCCTCGTCATTCAACGATTTTGGTGTTTTATATTTTACCACAATTATATGATCTCCGCGTTTTTCAGGATGACCCAGATAAGGTATACCTGCATTTTTTATAGTAAGCATTTTACCATATTCTATACCTGAGGGTATAGCCAATTCTTTTTTTCCATGAATAGTTTCCACAGGTATTGTATCTCCCAGCACAGCCTGAGGAATACTTATAAACAATTCTGAATATACATTAAATCCTTCTCTTTTGAATTTAGCATGCGGTTTAACATACATTACTATATACAAATCACCGCTGGCTCCGCCGTTTTTGCCGGCATCACCTTCTTTTGCCACACGAATCTTAGCATTATTATCAACACCTGCAGGAATTTTAACTTTGATTGTCTTTTCTACTTCTAGTCTTCCTTCGCCATGACATTTTTTGCAGGGTGAACCTATTATCTGACCTGTACCGTTGCATTTAGGACATACTGATACCTGTTGGATACTTCCAAGGATTGTTCGTGTAACGTGTGCTACCCGGCCTTTTCCATTACATTCAGGGCATGTCATTGGCTTTGTCCCTGGCTCAGCACCGGTACCATAACACTCCTTGCACATTTCAAGATGATCAATTTTTATTTCTTTTTCTACTCCAAAAGCTGCTTCTTCAAAATCCAATTCAATATCAAGTCTTAAGTCGTGACCTCTTTGCGGAGCTGTTGGATCAATAGAGCTTGAAGAAAATCCTCCCATTCCTCCAAAAAATGATTCAAAAATATCATTTATATTGCCAAACCCGAAATCAAACGGACCTTCTGTACTGTAACCGGCATTAGACAAACCTTCTTCTCCATATCTGTCATACAAAGAACGTTTTTCTTCATTTGACAGAGTTTCATATGCCTTGCCCAGCTCTTTAAATTTTTCTTCTGCATCCGGCGCCTTATTGACATCAGGATGAAGTTCTCTTGCTTTTTTTCTGAATGCTGACTTAATTTCTGCCTGTGTAGCATCCTTGCTTACACCTAGTATCTCATAATAATTGCTCATATTTCCCACTATTCACTAACTGCAACATTTACTAGAGATGGTCTTAGTACCTTATCCCCAAGTTTATACCCTTTTTGCATTTCAGCAATAATTGTATTTTCCGGATATTCACTAGTCGGTGTTTGCATTACTGCTTCATGAAAATTGGGGTCAAACTCTTTACCGTTTGTGTCAATAACTTCTAATCCCATTTTTTGAAGGATATCAAATATCTGCTTGAAAACAAGATTGTAGCTCTCTTTAATGGTATTTACATCTTCAATATTTTCGATTGAAGCTTTTGCTCTGTCAATATTATCCAGTGCTTCTATCATTTTTTTTAGGGTTTCTTCCGCCCCGTATTTTAGTAATGATTCTCTTTCTTGCGCTTGTCTTTTTCTGTAGTTATCAAAATCAGCTGCAAGCCTGATATACTGGTTATTTATCTTTTCAATTTCTTCTTTCAATGAAGAAATTGCGTCTATACATTCTGTGTCATCCGATTCAGGATCTTTTGAGTCTTGTTCTGTTGCTAAGTCAGATTCATTAGCAAAAGGATTGTTGTTAATATCACTTTTTAATTCTTCATTTTGTTCTTTTTCTTTAGAATCTTTCCCCATAATATAGCCCTTTTTAAAAATTATAGTTTAATATTATTATTATAGTTTGTGAAGCTCCGGACTCAAGAAAATTTAATGATTTCTTAACTTTTTTATTAAGGACAAAATTCTAATTGTTAAGAAATGTAATAAAAAATATTAAAATTGAATTTGAAAGATTTATTTTGTTTTTATATATGTACGAGGTATATAAAAAATATCTAAGAAGTAAATAATAAGAAGAAGGAGTAAATCTATGAACGTATCAGCTATCGGAAATTTATTTGCAGCAAAACCAGAAACAGCAGGAACTTTAGCACACAAACCAGTAGAAACAGCAGGTATACTTGCATTTGGCGGTGCAGAAACAGCAGGATCACTTGCTAACAATGCAGGCGGCTCATTCTCAGCAATGGCATAGGCAAAGTTTTCATCCAGAGAAATTAAAGCGACTACTATACAACGGGGTGGACAATGAATGAAGTAAAACTTGCAAATTATACATTAATGACGATAATGTTTCTTACTATGGCAACATTCTGTCTGTCATTAAATACACTTAATAATGCAACTAACCAGATAAATGTTCCAACATTTTCAATTATAGCAGGCTATAGCTATTAGACAAAAGAATAAAGAGGTAAAAAAGACACCCGTGGGTGTCTTTTTTATTGCCCAAATTATTTTTGGTGCATTTGCGCATAGCAATCTTTACAATAGACTTCCTTGCCCATAATCGGTTTAAAAGGAACTTTTGTTTGTGCACCACACTTTGAACATACTACATCATACATTTTTTTACGATTATTTTGTCTTCTTTTTTTTCTGCATTCAGGGCAGCGTTTTGGTTTATTTACCAATCCTTTTTCAGCATAAAATTCTTGCTCACCTGCAGTAAAAATAAATTCTGCGCCGCAGTCCTCACAGATGAGTTTTTCGTCTTGATACATTTGTGTCTCCTTGTCTAATTGGTAAATAATTACCATAATATATATCCTTTTATATTACTATTTTTTTAGTAAATACGCAACTTTCTAATATTGTCCAAGAAAAATTCGTGATAAGACTCTGCCGAACAAAACAATTCAGTGAATTGTTCTGTGAGAGGGAAATGATGTGAACGAATTTTTTGACAAAGCGAACGCGCGCAACGAAGTGAGCAGTAGTGAGCCTGTCTTTGAAACTTAACGAAGTTAAGTGTAGGTGAGTGTCATTTGTTCACTATATGTGAATACATTTTGCACGAAATCAAAGCCCTCTCACAAAACTTGACATTTAGTCAACTTTTGTTCGGCAGAGTGGCAAAAGAAGTCAAAGGTGAGCAGGTGCCGGATTTCTTGAATGTCTGATTTCAAGAAATCCGGCACCAACCATGATACTAGATTAGATGATATAAAGTCCGGTTTCTTTCATGTGGTTTTTCATATATGACTGTTATATAATTGCCATGGACTTATAAGAAAGGATATGTGCATGGCAGAAAATCAATCTCCGGCAAAAAACAAAAAAGGCCTTATTGTCACAGGAATGAGACCCACAGGTAAGCTTCATCTTGGACACTATATCGGTGTTTTAAAAAATATGGTGAAACTGCAGGATGAATACGAATGTTTCTTTTTTGTTGCAGATTGGCATGCATTGACTACAAAATTTGACAGCACTCAGGATTTGGTTGGCAATACTAATGATATTGTACTTGACTGGCTGGCTGCAGGTATAGATCCTGAAAAATGCAGTATCTATATACAGTCTCATTTACCTCAGACAGCGGAGCTTCACGTATATCTCAGTATGATTACCCCGCAAAACTGGGTGGAAAGAGACCCGACTCTTAAAGATTTGGTAAAAATGATAAAAACTCCTGACGGTGATTCAAAACCAAATGTCTCTTACGGTTTTTTGGGATATCCGGTTTTGATGTCGGCTGATATTCTGACTTTTAATGTTGATTATGTGCCAGTAGGGATTGATCAGGTTGCGCATATAGAAATTACAAGGGACATTGCAAGAAGATTTAATAATATCTACAAAACAGAACTCTTTAAAGAAGCAAAACCGCTTCTTACCAACATACCTATGCTAAAAGGTGTGGACGGGCAAAAAATGGGTAAATCTTTCCATAACGATATAAAAATTTCTGATGATGATGAAACCACAACAAAAACTATTATGAAATCAATCACGGACAGAAGCCGTGCAAGAAAAGATGACCCCGGTCATCCCGACAAATGCGAAGTAGCTTTTGAATACTGGAAAGCATTTGCTCCTGAAGAAAAAATTAAACAGGTGCAGGAAGAATGTATTGCAGGCAAACGCGGATGTGCTGACTGCAAACGTGAACTTGCTGCTTTGATAAATGAATATCTCCGTCCGATAAGAGAACGCAGAAAATATTATGAACAGCACCCCGAACTTGTTAAAGAAATAATCAGGCAGGGTGACGAAAAAGCAAGGACAAAAGCAGAAGAAGTACTTAAACAGGTAAGAAAAACAGTGGGAATGTATCAGGGATAATCCGTTAAAATCCGGCAGGAATGGTATTAATGAACATTACAGGCAAGAACATATTAATAGGGATAACAGGCGGTATTGCAGCATACAAGATATGCGGGCTTGTTCGTATGTTCAAAAAACATGGTGCAAATGTTAAAACTGTTTTAACAAAACACGCATTGGAATTTGTTACCCCTCTTACACTGGAGACACTGTCTCAGGAGCCGGTTTATATAAATCAGTTTGATTACGAGGACAAAAAACCGGAACACATTGCACTCTGCGACTGGGCGGATGTGTTTTTGATTGCACCTGCAAGTGCTAATACAATAAGCAAAATAGCAAACGGAATCTGTGACAATCTTTTGACTTCTTTAGCATGCGCTTTTCAAAAACAAATAATTTTTGCACCTGCAATGAACACCGGCATGTGGAACAACAAAGCCGTTCAAAAAAATATAGAAGCCTTAAAAATTTACGGTTCTGTTTTTATAGAACCAGAAGATGGCTATCTTGCCTGCGGAACAAACGGACAGGGCAGACTCGCTGATTTAAATAGGATTTTTGATACTGTGTGTAATATATTAAATAATTCAAACTTATTTTTGAAAGGGAAAAAGGTTGTAATTACAGCCGGAGGAACAAAAGAAAATATTGACCCTGTCAGATATATAGGCAATTACAGCTCCGGTAAAATGGGTTTTGCTCTTGCAAAAAAAGCTGCAGAAGCAGGAGCACAGACAGTGCTTATTACAAGTGTTGTGCTTGCAGAAAAGATTGCAGGAGAAATAATAAATGTAACTTCTGCAAAAGAAATGTTTGATGCAGTAAAAAATGAGTTTAAAAATGCGGATATTCTTATCATGGCAGCTGCAGTAGCGGATTATCGTCCTGAAAACACTTCGGATTTAAAAATAAAAAAAGAAGATGCCGGTGAATTTACAATAAAGCTTGTAAAAAATCCGGACATACTGTTTGAAATGTGTAAAATAAAAAATCAAAATCAGACGGTAGTCGGTTTTTGCGCTGAAAGCAATGACTTAATTGAAAACGCAAAGAAAAAGATTGCAAAAAAAGGCTGCGATTACCTTGTTGCAAATGATATATCCAGAAAAGACACAGGGTTTTCAAGCGAATATAATGAAGTTTATGTACTTGATAAAGATTTAAATATTACAAAATTGGAAAAAAATACTAAAGATAATATTGCACAAAAGATATTGGAGCATATATGGCAAGAACAAGTGAAATAATAAAGATTTTGGAAGATTTCGCCCCGCCCGAGCTTGCTGAAAGTTGGGATAATTCCGGCTGGCAGGTATTTTTCGGCAATGATAATACAACAAAAGTTTTAATATGCCTCTCTGTTACGGATGAAGTTGTAAATCAAGCAGTGGAACTGGGATGCAACCTCATTGTTTCCCATCATCCGATTATATTTAAGCCGATTAAGGTCGTTAAAGATTCAAAGCTTATAAAAGCAGTTCAAAGAGGTATCCAGATATATTCTCTTCATACAAACTGTGACAAAACAAACAACGGAACAAGCGATTTAATAGCACAAAAACTTAATCTCAAAAAAACAGCTGTTTTGAATGATTTTGTAAGAGTCGGGCTGGCTCCTCATGAAATGGGACTTGGAGAACTCATTTCTTACGTTAAACTTGCATTTAATGTAGAGCGAATAAAACTTGTAAACAACTCTAACAAAACAAGAATAAAAACAATAGCAGTGTGTGCGGGTGCCGGTGCCGATTTTATACAGGAGGTTGAAAAATATAATATTGACGCTTATATAACATCAGAAGTAAAATATCATGACGCACTTGATTCCAGACGGGCTGCTATTTTAGACATAGGTCATTTTGAATCAGAAAAACCTTTTGTGGAAGAAATAAAATACATTCTCGAAAGCAGTAAAAAAAGAATAGAGGTTGTTGTTGCAAAAGAAAAACCTGCGTGGGAATATGTTTAGAATAAAAATATTCATTATCTTTTTTTTACTGATGAATATATTTTCTCCTGCTGCAAATGCTTACCAGACAGCACTTATTACATATCCTGATTACAACAAGAACTGGAAACAAATATATTTTGGCAAACAGTATGATGAAACCATATCCCAGTGGATTCCGTCATATTCATATCAAAACGACTGGACAGAATCAGTGGTATTTCACGCATATAACTGGGCAAAAGGTAATAACTGCTACAAATTTATGTCGAACCTGCTTGCAAGTGTTGCATCACAAAATAAAACAATGCGAAGCACAATTATAAAAGACCGTCCCGAGGACTCTGTTGCAATATGGTGTGTAGAAAAAAACAAGGTCATGCCGGCACAATGCGAAATTCTTCGTGTGACATCAGCTTATGAGGGGATTGTGTCCATACACTATATAAATAAAAATCCAAAATACTTTTTGCAATATCAGCAAAATGATTGGCTCAGTATTGTGAGAAATGTGCGTATTTATTACAGCTATTTTCGCTGGGACAGAGTAACAGGAAAAGAGACCTCTGTTCAGCTTCAATAATTTACTGTGGAAACATAAATATGTGTTTGCAATAATAGAATTATGAACATAGCTCCGTTTAAAGTAGAAGACTGGATGAATGAGTATGAAAAATACTCAATATATGATCTTGGAAATACAACAATCCAAAACTTGTCTTTTGATGAATTATTTGAACTTACAGGTGAGAATAAAAAAGAGTTTTTAAACAGCTTATGTTCTATAAAACAGGGCTACGGCTATATAACAGGCAATCCAAAACTTAAAGAAGGTATCTCAAAGCTGTATAAAACAATACCGCCGGAAAATATTATTCCTGCAATCGGTGCTGCAGGAGCAAATCATCTTTTATTTTATTCCTTTATACAGCCCTGTGATACCGTAATATCTGTTATTCCGACTTATCAGCAATTGTACTCTATACCTGCATCCTTCGGTGCAAAGGTAAAACTGTTGAAACTTAGAAAAGAAAATAATTTTTTGCCTGATATAGAAGAATTAAAAAAACTTGCCGCAAAAGATACAAAACTGATATGTATAAATAATCCTAACAACCCGACAGGTTCATTAATGTCAAAAAAAATGCTTGAACAAATAGCAGAAATTGCAGATTCAGTAAAAGCTTATGTGCTGAGTGATGAGGTATACAGAGGGCTGAATTGTTCAGAAAAAGAAACTCCATCTATGGCGGATATTTATGACAGAGCAATAAGCGTTTGTTCCATGTCAAAAATATTTTCACTTGCAGGTCTTCGTATAGGATGGCTGGCTTCAAAGGATAAAAATGTAATTGAACAGTGTATTCATCACAGAGAGTATAATATGATTTCTTGTTCCATAACAGATGAAATTTTGGCCTCATTAGCTTTAAAAAATGCAGATAAAATTTTGAACCGCAATAAAAAAATTGTAAGAGAATGTCTTTCAACACTGGATTTCTGGATAAAAAAAGAGCCGCATTTTGATTATATAAAGCCTAATGCAGGGACAACTGCTCTTGTTTATTATGATTTTGATATGAAATCAAAAGAACTATGCAACAGACTGGCAAAAGAAGCCGGTGTATTTTTGACTCCGGGATTTTGTTTTGAAGAAGAATACTGTTTTCGTATAGGATATTGTAAAAATTCTCAAGTTCTAAATCAGGGACTTGAGCAAATCAGCAAATTTGTAAAAAGTAACATTAACTAACTAATCTTTACAAAATATTAATTTAAAGTGACTTTTAAAATCAGATTTTTTGAAATATTATTTTAAAATAAGTTTTAAAATTTAAATGAGTTAAACCGGAGAAATATAATATGTGCGGAATTGTAGGATATGTAGGGTCAAAACCTGTTGTTGATATATTGTTAAACGGACTTAGCAAACTCGAATACAGGGGCTATGACTCTGCAGGTGTTGCGGTCAATTCCGAAGGGAAAATAAAAATTTATAAAGCAGAAGGCAAACTGCAAAATTTAAAAGAACTTTTAGAAACACATAAAGCAGAAATCCTTGATACAACAGCAGGAATAGGTCATATTAGATGGGCAACTCACGGGCTGCCTAATACAATAAACGCACACCCTCACACATGCAATTGCGGAAAACTTGCTATTGTTCATAACGGTATTATAGAAAACTATAAAGAACTGAAAAAAAGTCTTATTGAAAAAGGCTGTGAATTTAAATCAGAAACCGACACAGAAGTAGTGGCACACCTTATAGCAAACGAATACGGTAAATATAATGACTTGCCAAAGGCTGTCAGAGAAGCGGCAAAAAAACTCAAAGGGGCTTATGCGCTTTGCGTTATGCATCAAGATGAACCGAATATTCTTGTAGGTACAAGAAAAAATGCTCCTTTGATTGTGGCTTTGGGACAGGGCGAAAACTATCTTGCAAGTGATTCTCCTGCAATTATCCAATACACAAAACGTGTTATCTATCTTGACGATGACCAGTTTGCGGTTTTGACACCATCAAGCGTATTGATTACGGATATAGAGGGCAGGCAGGTAGACAGAAAAGAAGAAGTTTTGCCGTGGGAACCGATTGCAATGAGCAAGCTCGGATACAAACACTTTATGTTAAAAGAAATCCACGAACAGCCGGATGTAATAAGAAACGTACTTTCCGGCAAACTTCCGGACATTAACAAACCTATTGTTCTTGATGAAGTAAAACTTACAAAAGAAGAAATTAAAAATTTAAAAAGAATAGAAATCATTGCCTGCGGAACTTCACTACATGCAGCAATGGTAGCAAAATATATTCTGGAAGCATTTACAAATATTCCGGTTGATGTTGAGGCGTCGAGTGAATATATTTACAGAAAAACCGTTACAGATGCAAACACGCTTGTAATAGGTATTTCACAATCCGGAGAAACTTCGGATACGATTACCGCAATCAGGCAGGCAAAGTCAGTAGGCTCTCATGTATTGATTATCACTAACAGGCCTGATTCTATTATGGCAAGAGAGGCTCACAGCCTTATTCCGGTAAATGCGGGAATAGAAGTCAGTGTAGCTGCAACAAAATCCTTTAATGCGCAGTTAATTGCACTTTATCTTTTTGCAATGTATATTGCAGAAATTAAAGAATCTTTTGATTTAGAGAAAATTAAAGAGTTAAAGCATGAAATGCTCTTGCTGCCGCAAAAGATTGAAACAATACTTTCTCACAAAGAAGATATCACAAAATGCGCAAGAGCATTTGCTTCTTATAAGAACTTTATTTATATAGCAAGAGGCATAAACTATCCTACGGCACTCGAAGGTGCATTAAAGCTTAAAGAAATCAGCTATATAAACGCAACAGGCTATCCTGCAGGAGAACTAAAACACGGGCCTATTGCCATGCTGGATGAAACTATGCCGGTTCTTGCAATACTAATGCCCGGCAGCATTGTATATGAAAAAGTCCTTTCAAACGCAGAAGAAGCAAAAGCCAGAAATGCAAGAATGATAGCACTCACCTCCGCACACGATGCACATTTGAACGATGTGTTTGAATATATTTTGCGTGTACCGCCTGTGGATGAATATCTTTCACCGGTTATTACTTCAGTACCTTTACAGCTTCTGGCATATTATATTGCGGAATTTTTGGGTAAAGATGTTGACCAGCCGAGGAATCTTGCTAAATCAGTCACTGTAGAATAGAAACAGCAATAATATTTAAATTTGCTAACAACAGTTTTGCGGAAAGCAGCCATAATACTAGATTAGATATATGATTACAACAGAAAATTTTGAAATAGAAAAAACTCAAAATTTAACCGGTGCATATATAGAAAATGCTCTTGAACAAAAGGGTATTTCTGCTTTACGCTGGGCTATTGTTGAAGTTACAGAAGAAAATTATATTTTGTCTGTTTCTTATGAGAAGGTTTAAGAAAAATCAATAGCAAAAAAATTTTTTTATGTGTATTAATAGTTATACGTAAAATTTTTAGATAAGGAAGTGAACTATGGCATTTATAAACAAAATTAATATTGGTAACAATTTAGTATCCGTGTATAAAGCACAAAACGGAAACACCGCATATATACTAAAAAGCAGTGTTCCAAATATCATATCAAGAACAAGATCTGTAATCCTTGATTCAGCAAATCATCCTGTTAAATGTAAAGATATATTGTTCAAAAACGGAGAACTAATCAGTGCTGACTTATATACAAAAGCAAAAGACGGAAGTACTGTTATCAAAGATAAAAATGGAAGTGCAAAAATATTTGAAAATTTAAAATTTTTAGATATTGCTTCTGTATTTTTAAAATAATCCAATATACTTGAATCCTTCATGTAAAAGCAAGGTCGGTTCAGACATGATATATAAAATTCTGTAGTTGAATTATAAAACAATAGAATTTAGCGGATAAAATGTCTGTTCCACAAATGGTTTGTTTTCATGAAATTTTCACAGACTGTTTTAAGACAAACGGTTTATTGCGGGGTATGGCAATTTAATAGTATAATTGATTTTGCAAAGGGAGTTTTATGGCAGAAGAAAATTTGCAAAACAAAACAGATGTAATAGTTGTCGGCGCCGGCCCTGCCGGAGTCAGCGCAGCAATTACTGTTGCAAGAGGCGGAAAAAGTGTTGTGCTTGTTGAACGGGCGCCTTTTGCCGGTGCAAAAAACATGTACGGAGGAGTTATCTATACACATGCGGCAAAAGAAATTTTCCCGAATTTTGAAGAAGCGCCAATAGAAAGATATATTGCAAAACACAGCTATGTGCTTTTGTCTGAAAAAGACTCAACACAAATTTCTTATAAAAATCCGGAACACGAAAACAATGCGTTTGTTGCAATACGTGCGAAATGGGACAAATGGTGCGTAGAACAGGCAATGAAAGAAGGCGTTTATTTTGCTCCCAATACTCTTGTCAGAGAGCTTATTGTAAGAGACGGAAAAGTCTGCGGTATAAAAACAGATATAGAAGAATATTATGCAGATATTGTGATAGTTGCAGACGGTGTAAATTCTCTTCTGGCAAAACAAATCGGGCTGAGAAAAAACATAAAGCCAAAAAATGCTGCACTGGGGGTAAAAGAAGTTATAAAGCTTCCGAAGGAGACTATCAACAAAAGATTTGCACTGGAAGATGATAAAGGCTGTGCAATGGAGATTGCGGGAAAGCCTTTGGAAAAACTTTTTGGCATGGGTATTATTTACACAAACAAAGATTCTGTTGCAGTCGGAATAGGTGTTTCACTTGAAGATTTAAAAAAACAAAAAATGAAACCTTATGAACTTTTAGACAAATTAAAAGAACATCCTTTTGTTGCTGATTTAATTGATGGCGGAGAGCTTGTTGAATATTCCGCACACCTTATACCGGAAGGCGGATACAATGCAATACCAAAACTTTATACGGATGGCGTCATGATAACCGGCGATGCGGCGGGGCTTGTGAACAATGTTCATTTTGAAGGAACAAATCTTGCCATGATTAGCGGCAAGCTTGCCGGTGAAACTGCTCTTGCTGCATTTGAGCACAATGATTTTTCTTCAAATATGCTGTGTTTGTATGCCAAAAAGCTTGAAAACAGTTTTGTGTTAAAAGATATGAAAACGTATAAAGATGTTGTTCACCTGCTGTCAGGACGTTGTTCATCTTTTTTGAATTACTATCCTGACAATATCAATAAATTTTTCAATATATTCACCTGCGCGGACGGAGAACCAAAAAAACAAAAATTTCAAAAATTTACAAAAGACTTTTTTGTCAAAAGAAGTCTTTCAGAGTTATTTAAAGACGCAATTGCAGGTATAAAAATAGTATTCGGGATTTTAAAATAATGGATAAAAGAATCGAAGATAAACTTTTTACATTGAAATACAAAACGGATTCAAAATGTCATTTGCATCCTGATGAAGCAAAATGCTTGCAATGTCTTGAAAAAACCTGTACAATTGTATGTCCGGCGAATGTATACAGTTACAATGAATCTGATAAAAAACTCACAGTAAGCTACGAAAAATGCCTTGAATGCGGCGCATGCAGAATTGCCTGTAAATATATTAACTGGGAATACCCGCAAAGCGGCAAAGGAGTAATATTTAAAAAAAGTTAAACTGCATTTATACGAACAAAAGGAGAGAGGTATGAAAGAAGAATACAGCCATGAATACCGCAGATGGTACGACAAAGACCCTATTTTATCAAAATCAATGAGCACACTTGAAAAATCCGATGATGAAACCCAGATTAAAGTTGCCCTGAACCTGATAAAAATCATTATTGAGCACAATATCTCCGAACATACGTTTACAAGTGTAGAAGATATGATGGAGTCTGTTGAAGAAGGTCTTGTGGAAAAAGGCAAAAGCAGATGGTATGATCTTGATACAACGGTAAGAACAGCTATAAACATGCTCGAAAACAGCCCTGTTCCGGTACAAAAAGCCGTTGCAAAAGAAATGGCAAAAATGGTTGTCGACAAAATTAAAGAAGACAAAGATGAAGAAGACGACGAAGAAGAATCATAAATTTCATATTGTCAACTGACTCCGACTACTTGTTGAACCTGTGCAATAAGAAAGTTCAATATACAACAACAAGTCCGGCACAGCCAACAAGCGCATGGGGTCACTTCCGTAAAATGCTAGACTTGGCGCCCTCGCTACCTCTTGCAAATATGCCACTGGCATATTTACTCGGCAGAGTGTGTACCACTCCTAGCTTGAGGCGTAGGCAAACCGCAGGTGC
>CALUVO010000099.1 GCA_944324245.1 Candidatus Gastranaerophilales bacterium
TAATTGTATTTTTCCTGGGATGCCACTGGCATATTTACTCGGCAGAGTGTGTACCACTCCTAGCTTGAGGCGTAGGCAAACCGCAGGTGCGCCTTACGCATCAGGATGCCCTCGGGTACAAGCGAGGTCCCACTCAGACAAGATCTTTGCCAATTTAAAAGACAAAATTTGTGTAAACAGGCTATATGGGTGATTTTTGAGCATAATGTATTTACCGATATTTAAAATAAGCGTATAATTGCACTATGGATTAGTAATAAGAGGGAAAATAAATGGCTGATAAGATAGAGATTTCTGTCGAAAAAGGTTTGCTTGAAAAAACTTCTGCAAATGTGCTTGTTGTCAATTTGTTTGAAGGGGTAAAAATCCCCGCAGGTGCCACAGGTGCTATAGATGCAGCTCTTGGCGGGTTAATTTCAAAGTTTGTTATAGCAAAAGAAGGTTTTGACGGAAAATTCGGAAAGACATATCTTCTGCCTACACATGGCAAAATCGCAGCAGAAAAAGTTCTTGTTGTGGGTTTGGGTAAAAATAAAGATTTTACACCCAACCGCATAAGAGAATTGTCTGCTAAAGTTATAAAAAAATGTTTAAAAATGGGTAATGCAAAAAAAGTTATATCCGTGCTGCACGGTGCTGGTATCGGCGGATACGACCCCGAGGTCAGCGCCAGAATGATAGCAGAAGGAACTCTTATAGGCGGTTATTCTTTTGATAAATACAAATCAGAAAAAGCTCCTAAAAAAGTGGAAGAATTCACTATTGTTGATATGTCTGATGAAAACTGCAAAAAAGCTAAAGCAGGCATAAAAAAAGGTAAAATTATCGGCACTGCATTGAACTTTGCAAGAGATTTGTCAAATGAACAACCTGCGTATGCTACACCTACAAAACTTGCGGAAATCGCTCAGGGATTAAAAGATGTAGAAACAAAAGTCTACGATATAGACGAAATAGAAGAAATGGGTATGGGTGCATTCCTCGGTGTAGCAAAAGGAAGTATTCAGCTTCCCAAATTCATACATATCAAATACAAAGGAGCAAACCCGAAAGCAGTACAGAAAAAAATTGCAATCATCGGTAAAGGTATATGTTTTGACTCTGGCGGTCTTGATATAAAACCGCCTTCTTCAATGCTGAATATGAAAGATGATATGTCCGGTGCTGCCGCTATACTGGCTGTAATGAATGCATTAAAGGATTTAAAACCGAACTGTGAAGTCCACGGGATTATAGCGGCTTGTGAAAATATGCCGGGAGCTTCCGCTTATAAACCGGGTGACATCTTAACTGCCAAAAACGGAAAAACAATAGAAATTGACAATACCGATGCTGAAGGCAGATTGACTCTTGCAGATGCACTTTGTTATGCCTGTGAACTCGGCGTTGACGAAGTTATAGATATAGCAACTCTTACCGGTGCCTGTGTAGTTGCACTTGGCAGCACTGCCTCGGGTATTATGGGTAATCACCAGCCTACAATAGACAAGCTTATCAAATGTGCAAACTCCGGCGGTGAAAAAATGTGGCAGCTTCCTTTGTTTGAAGAATATGCTGATTCATTAAAAAGCGATATAGCTGATATGAAAAATACCGGTTCACGTATGGGCGGAGCACAAATCGCCGGTGTATTCTTACAAAACTTTGTCAAAAAAGTCCACTGGGCTCATATTGATATTGCAGGTACTGCATATCTTGACAAACCGCAGCACGAATTTCCGAAAGGCGCTACAGGTGCAGGTGTAAGAACTCTTATTAATTATATTATGATGTAATATTTCTTAATATAACTATAAATTATTTCAACTGAAAGGCAATTTTTGTTAATCAAAATACTTTAATACCATGTGTGAAAGTTATAGTGTGAGATTACAATTATGCAACCTATCAGTTATAGTGCTCATCAAAGTTACAGCTATCAGGGCGCGCCTCATGCAGCAATGCCTCCGCAGCAGTATCCCGTTTATGCAAACTGTTTTGACAGATTGACAACAAACGGAGTTATTGCGGAAGACCTTGTGGGATATATTACGGATGTACCTTCCCCGTATTTACAAAATTATGTAGCACAAAGAGGCTGGGCACCTTCGCTGCCGGGACGGGTATTACCTGATCCGTTGCCTACAGCTCCGCCGCCGGCACCTATGTCTGTACCCGCAGGTTCAATGCCTGTTTATACTGACATTCCGAGAGCAAGTGATTTGAACCCTAATACGCTCGAAATAAAAGATAAAAATTCCGGCTGGAAAAAAGCAGCACTTGCATTGCTTTTGACAGGATTAGCTGTATTCGGCGGGGTTAAAAGCTATCAATTGTTGAAAAACGGCGGCGCAGGTCTAAGACAATCGATGAGCAATATGTGGCACGGTTTTACAAATGCAGTAAAAACCGGTTTTACAAAAATCGGAGATTTCTTTAAAAACTTGTGGAACAAAATCTTCCACAGGACTCCTTAATAGCCTTTACTTTCATAAAAAACAGCGATAATATTATCGCTGTTTTTTTAGTTATGTGAAATTTCATATAGTCAACTGACTCCAACTACTTATTGAACCTGTGCATTAATCAAGTCCATTCATCGCAAACAAGTCCGGCACCGGCAACAGCGGAATCTGACGGGGCTGACTGAATGAAATGAGGGAACGCCCCTTGTGGAGCCGGACGTTACTCCGGTGGAACGTCAGATTTCAAGAGAGTGCATGGGGTCACTTCCGCAAAATGCTAGTCTTGGCGTCACTCGCACTCCGTGTACACTTCTACAAGCGAGGTCGCCTCAGACATATTTTTCTTTTATCGAATCAGCTATTTTAACGGGCAATATCCTGTCAAGTGCGTCCGGAAGTATATTGTCCGGAGCAAGCTCATCTGCAGATACCATCGAAGCTATTATTAATGCACTTTCAAGCTTTATTTCATTTGTCACTTTTTTTATATTTCCGTCAATAAGCCCTTTGAAAAGTCCAGGAAAAGCCAGAGAGTTGTTTATCTGGTTTTCAAAATCGCTTCTGCCTGTAGACATGATGTAAACTCCGGCATGTTTTGCTGCATCCGGCATAATCTCAGGCTCGGGATTTGCCAGAGCAAAAACAACCGGTCTGTATTCCATAGACTTAACCATATCTTCCGTTAATATACCGCCTTTTGACAAACCGATGAAAACATCCGCATTTTTAATTATATCTTTTAACCCGCCCTGTTCGTTGTTCGGATTTGTAATCTCAGCAAGTTCATCCAGATATTTGCAGTCATTTTTTCTGCCTCTGTAAATAGCGCCGTTAATATCTTCCATAACGATATTTTTAGCACCCGCAAACAGTAAAAGCTTTGCCACTGCAGTACCTGCAGCTCCTGCACCTGCAATAACTATTTTTATATCAGAAATCTTCTTGTCCTCAAGCACAAGAGAATTTAAAAGCCCTGCAAGTACAATAATCGCCGTACCGTGCTGGTCATCATGGAATACTGGTATATCAAGCGTTTCTGATAAACAATTTTCTATCTCAAAACATGCCGGTGCGCTAATATCCTCCAGATGTATACCGGAAAAGGAAGAGGCAAACATCTGTACAATTTTTATAACATCATTGGGATTTTGTGTTTTTACACAAAAAGACATTGCATCCACATCCGCAAGCTCTGAATATAATGCAGCTTTGCCTTCCATTACGGGGATTGATGCAAGAGCGCCGATATTGCCATATCCGAGAACCGCAGTGCCGTCAGACACTATAGCTACAGGTTTATTTCTTTTTTCTTCTGTAAGCTGCGTCTCAATTACACCTCCTGCAAGCTCTCTAAGCTGCAATGAGCGTTCGGGTATGCTTCCATTGAGTTTGGAAATATCTATCATAAAGACATTTCTTGAAATTGCGCCGAAAAAATCTTTTAAATCCTGTACGGGTTCTTTCAAAACCGGAATATCAATATTAAACTCAATAGATGATACATACTCCTGCATGAGTGATAAATCAATTGCGCAAAAGTTTATAGAAATATTTT
>CALUVO010000100.1 GCA_944324245.1 Candidatus Gastranaerophilales bacterium
AAGCTTGTAATATAAATTTCTTGCTTTATAATAAAAATACTCACCAAACCTCATTGCAGATTTTAGGGTGACGCGGCTTTTTAGACGCAGCCCGTGATAGATGCAAATGAAAGGACAAAACAATGGCTAATATTAAATCCGCTAAAAAAAGAGTACTGATTGCAGAAAGAAACAGACAAAGAAATGTTGCTGTAAAGTCTGAAATCAAAACTGCAGTAAGAAAGACTCTCGAATTAGCTCAGGCCAAAAATGAAGCAGAATTAAAAACAGCTATGAACCACGCTTATAAATTATGCGACAAAGCTGTTTCTAAGGGTGTTTTGCACAAAAACACAGCTGCAAGGAAAAAATCAAGATTAACATTGGCTGTGAATAAACTTCTTGCTAAATAGTTATTAACTTGGTTAAAAAAATACCGGTGCAGCCGCACCGGTATTTTTTTATTTTAAATTTTATTTATCCAACAAGTCTGCTTTCGTCTGATTCTGATGCCTTTACCATAATAGCGTGTTCAACTGGATTTTCTTTTTTTATAGAATTATCAAATCCGTAATCATCAAAACCCAGTTCATCTTTAGGCTTTTTCATCTGGTATTCATCAACGAGCTTTTTAGCAAGTTCTGCTATTTCATAAACAAGCTGGTATCTGTTTTCGCAATTTTCATTAAGTTCCCATGCTACTTTAATTATCTGGTGACTCATATTTTTCTCCAAATTTCTGTATCAAAATGTTTATGTAAATTAATATAATATAAGTAAAATGTAATATCAATAAATAATTTATAAATTTGTGTTAATCATATAGTTGTAGACCAGTGAAGAGGCTTTAACTATAAAGTCCTTGCCCAGAGGTGAATTATAAGGTCTGTTTACAAGCATAACAACTATATATTTTTTTCCGTTGGGTGTATAAACAATACCTGCATCTCCGAGCATTTTGCCTATATCGCCTGTTTTATGTATAAATATAGCACTGCTTGGCAGACCGGCTTGTATAAGCCTGTTATTATGTACGTGACTCATATAATCGACAATTTTTTCACGGGAATTCAGGGTTAAAAAGTTAGGATTATCGATATTATAAAGCATTGCAGCCATTTCTTTTGAAGTGGTAACATTTGTGCCCTGTAAGTCAGGCAGCCAGTCATTTACACGGGTTTCTTTCATTCCCCATTTTCTTAAAGAACTGTTCATTGCATTCATTCCGCCTGTTGCATCCATAAGCATATTTGTAGCTGAATTGTCTGATTCCGTAATCATTACCCTTGCCAGTTCATCAACTGTATAAATGCTGTTTACTCCTTTAAATTGCAAGCTGCCGGAACCTTCGGACTTGTAGTAGTCGGTCATTGCAATTTTGTCATCAAGGTTTATCATTCCCATTTCTATTGCTTTAAAAAGCTGGATTAATACCGGTATCTTTATAATACTTGCTGTCGGGTAAACTTGCTGTGCGTTCAAATCGGCATATTTACCTGATTCATAATCCCATACATAAATAGATGGCGCTAAAGAAGGATAAGCAGCAGTAAGTGATTTTAACGCATTTTCAAGATTAGTCATGTGGTATGTTTCATACAATGCCTGCATTTGCGGATTCTTTGTTTCAACCGAAGATAAAAAACTTACACCCAGTAAATGGTTATTGTGCAAGTAATCTGTTGTCGGAAAGGCAATTCTTGTCAAATCAGTTTTTATTTCAGGATATTTCTGTGCTCTAAGAACAATCGGGCGTGTAATATTATCAGTATAAAAAGGTTCTACATAAAATACGAATAAAGCCGCAAATAATAATTGTAAAACAACTGCAAAGAGATTAGAGCGTTTCTTCTCTATTTTCTTTCTTTTTATTTTTGCAGGTCTTATATTGCTTATATATTTATTTTGATTAGTATAATAATCATTATATAAATTTTGTTTATAAGACTGTTTATACTGCGGTGCAGCCAAAATAACATCTCCCCCACTAATCTAATATAATTATATATTAATATTATTAAACCTATTCTTCCATACTGCATATGAAGTATGTGTATAAATAAAGTAACATTTAAACTGCTATTTTTCCAATGAATTTACATTTTTTAAATTTTGGTTCATTTGAGTTATATACATTTCAAGTTACATTTGGTATTATATATATAATAGTAAACACAAGGATAATTTGTTATGAAAAATATTGTTATTTTTACAGATAAACAATCAGCTGATTTAGAAAATATGCTTTCTTCTTTTGATGATTGTGATATTCGTGTCATAAATATTGATGAAGTAAAAGATGCACAGAAATTCAATCCGTCTGTTATTGTTTTTAATACTTCAGATGAAAAGTTAAAAGAAATATCTATGGTTACGAAATTACCTGCTCCGGCATTGGTTATTTCTTCTAAATTTAACGATGACATAATCTTTAGAGGTGATTCATATGATTATATCACTACTCCGATTGATGAAAAAGAACTCAAACTCAGAGTAAAAAATCTTTTAAAAATAAAAGAGCTCAGAGAAACCATTGATCAGGTTTCTACAACAGATGCTCTAACAGGGCTTCATAACAGAAAATATCTCCATGAGCGTTTAGAAGCGGAAATTTCACGTTCAAAAAGATATGATACAAAACTCAGCTGCCTGCTCCTTGATATTGATTTCTTCAAAGTTGTAAATGATATGTACGGTTATGACTGGGGTGACGTTCTGCTTAAAAAAATCGCAGAAATGCTTAAATCTTTCATAAGAAAAGAAGATATTCTGACAAGATACGGCGATGAAGAGTTTATTGTTATTCTTCCTAATACTCCGGAGGAAAATGCTTTTATCTTTGCGGAAAGGTTCAGAAGAGAAATAGAAAAAATGGAATTTATCCCAGCCGGTGAAGAAGAAAGACATCCTATCACAATCTCCGGCGGTATTTCATCATATCCATTCCTGCAAAATGTTGAAGAAGATGCAAATACGCTTATAAGATACGCCGAGCATGCACTCTATAATGCTAAAAAACGCGGTAAAAATAAAATCGTTCAGTTCTCGCAAATTAATATAGAATATTAAAAAAGAAGGCCTTTCATTTTGAAAGGCCTTCTTTTTATCTGATACAATACAGTATTTATTATATGTTTTTTATTTTGTCTATTATTTCTGTTATTTCTTCTGTTAAGTCTGTTTTATATTTTAAGTTTTGAGAAAGATCCTTTGCAAAGTCAGCTTTTTGAAAATCACCAAGTTCATGTATTCTGTAAAATTCTGATAATATCCTGGTCATAGGTTCAGATTTCTTAAAATCAGATATATTACATTCACAGATATTTTTGTAACGGTTATTGATAGTTCTTTTAATAAGGTTCAGGGAAAATATATCTTCAAATTCACCATGTTTTATTAAATAAATAGTGTCCTGACTTCGCAATATATTCTTTATAACTTCTGAAATTTCAACTGCATCTGCGTCCAGCAAAATAAAAATCGGGATTTTTAGCTCATCTTTTAGTTCGCAATATAATTTTGCAACCTGATTTTTGCCTCCTGCACTTATCAATTTTATACCTTCTCTGTCAAATTCAAAACCGGCAAGTTTTGAAAATTCAGGAAGCAAAATTTCCTCCGTTATGCCTTCACAAAGTATTACTTTTTCTACCGGAAATCTTAGAGCAAATTTGTTGCGTTTTTCCTTTAAATTGCTAAAATCATTTTGTATTATTGCTAGTCGCTTCAGGTTAACCGGCATATCTCTGTTTTCAGAAATTAATTTTAATATGGCATTGATATTAAGATTAATATTTACAAGATTTTTAATATCATCTGAAAGATTATAGGTATTAAAAAGTTCTCTAATAAGGATTTTTTGAAGAGCGGAATCATGTTTGATATCAGGAACATAATGGCTAACAGATTCGTTCCAAATTTTTTCGGCAATAGCTTTCAAAATATCAGTGTCCAGTTCTTTTATTTGCTTTTTTGATAATTTTGGTTCTGTTAAATATTTACACAAAATATCTGTTAAAACCCTGTAATAGCTAATTTCAGGATATTTAAACCGTGTAAGTCTGTCCAGAGATAATATTAAATCATCAGGCTTTATATATAAAAATTTTATTTTATTTATGTCTATTTCTTTTATCAAAATTACAAGATTTATAAAAATTTGTTAACATTACTTATAAAAGTATATCAAAAAAAGCAAATTTTTTAATGTTTGGTTTTTAATACTGTATAACAAAAGCGGAAGTGAAAGTGGAAAATATTACGGCAATAAACAGCTTTAACAGAGCTTATATTCCTCAAATCAAGCATTCTCAAGAGATAACTAAAACAGAGAATGTTACCCGTAATGCTGTTGCAAATCCAATATATACAGCTCAAAACAGTTATTCATTATTGAACAACATAAGTTTTGGCTCTGTCCAAATAAGAACTTCGCTTTCTAATAAAGACGAACACAAAAAATTTAATGAAATATCTTCAATTATTGATAAAAAATATAAAAAAGATTTGCAAGAGCTTTTAAAAAACGGAAAACTCCTGAATAACAACTCAAATGATAAATCAACTACTCTTGATAATTTGTACAAAATAGCTACATCTGAAAGAGTTCAGGGGCTTGATAAAAAGAAAATATTAGAAGAAGTCATAACAACTATAAAATATCCGTTCATTATTACCCAAAAATTTGGTGATATACCAGCTGCAATGCAAAATGATATTATTAATCAGGAAAAAGCACAGGGAAAAAATATAAACACAACAGATTTAGATGTAAAATCAAGCACATGTCCTGCCGCAAGTATTGAATTTAACCTTGCTCATAAAATGCCTGCCGAATTTGCCAGAATGGCAGAAGGTTTGACATCACCTCAAATACAGGTTGAAAAAACAATTAACGTAAAAGATCTTTCACAAAACTTTGTTGATATAGTATGGATGCTTAATGAATTCGGTGCAAATTACAAGTTTGTAGATTGGAATACATTAAAAGTTAATTTGAAACCTGACAGAAATGCAATAATAAGAGCACGTATACAAAATACCTATAAAGACCGTGATGAACGTTCTGTTATAGATGTACTTATGCAGTCCACTTTTATGAATATTGGAGCACAAAATACTTATGATTCATTGATTGACAGAAGAGTGCCGAAATATAATGAAGATGACAGCGGACTTATTGATATAGAAAAGAATTTTGCAGAGGAACTTGCAACAGGTAAAGGTAAAATCTGTGTTACTTATCAGCAAATAGATGACAATGGTAAACTCGTTGGCTATGAATGTGAGCAGGCTGAAACATTGCAGCATATTCAAGATACATTAAATGCCGGTGACAACGTTATTATAGGTTATACATATTGTGATAGTGAAAATAATGTTATAGGCGGGCATGAAATAACTATTATCGGTATAGAAACAGATAAAAAGGGCAATAAATATTTTGTATGTAATGATACTGATGACGGCATTTCTGCATCGATTACATATCCCGTTAATGAACTTCTTCCTAAAATCCACCATGCCGGTATTCCAAAATCCGTTCTTGTGAACAATGTCGAGTTTATAGAAGGATGGAAAGAGCTGATACAGATTTATAAAGAAACAAGAACACAAAATCAGCTTCAGTATGCTGCTCCTGCAAACAGACTGACTGTTCTTAATCAGGCTGCATAAATTTTGGACATCTTTTCTTTATTTGCATATAATATTTTTGTAAATAATAAATATAAACGGATAGGAATTAAGAATGAAAGCAGTTGTTTTTGACGAGGGGTTAAAATTAGAGAATAATTATCCACTTCCCGTACCGCAAAAAGGCGAAGCACTTATAAAAGTAACTACAATCGGTATCTGTAATACAGACTACGAAATAACAAAAGGGTATATGGGATATAAAGGTATTCTCGGACATGAGTTTACAGGAATAGTAGAACAGGCTGAAAACAAAGAACTTATAGGTAAACGTGTTGTTGGTGAAATTAATTGCGGCTGCGGAGAATGTGAATGGTGTGCTCAGGGACTTGAAAGGCATTGCTTTAACCGTTCTACTCTGGGTATATGGAAAAGAGAAGGCTGTTTTGCTGAATATGTAGCATTGCCTGAAAAAAATCTTCTTGTTATTCCTGACAACGTAACCGACAACGAAGCTGTTTTTGTAGAACCTCTTGCTGCAGCACTGGAAATACTTGAGCAGATTCATATACCTCCTTATAAAAAAGTAATAATACTGGGTGACGGGAAACTTGGAATAATAACAGCACTGGCGCTTAATGCATGCAATCTGGATGTTACTCTTGTTGGAAAACACGAAGAAAAACTTGCTCTGGCTAAAGCGCAGGGCGTAAAAACCAAACTTTTAAATGAATTAAAAGTTGAAAAGGCTTATGATTTTGTTGTTGAAGCGACAGGCTCTATAAGCGGATTTGAAACTTCAGTTGCATTAACAAAGCCAAGAGGCGTTCTTGTTTTAAAAAGTACTATTGCAGCTTCAAAGGAATTTAATCTTGCTCCGGTAGTTGTGGACGAAATTACAATCGTGGGTTCAAGATGCGGGCAGTTTGCTCCAGCAATGCGTATGCTTGAGAGCAAAAGTATTGATGTTACCCCTCTTATTTCGGATGTTTACCCTATAGAAAAATCTATAGAAGCTTTTGAAAGAAATAAAGAAAAAACATCAGTTAAGGTTCTGGTAAAAGTTGACTAAATTAAAACAACATAAAGAAAAAATATTCGGATTAATAATCAGTCTGATTTTTATCGGTCTGATATTCTGGAATATAGATTTTAAACAGCTTGTACAGACTTTTAAGGTATTTAATTATAAAGTATTACTTATTTTTGTGCCGCTATATGTTCTAAGTCTTTATGTAAGAGGTATTAGATGGAAATATTTACTTTGCGGAACAAGCAGGTTGACGGTAAAAGAAGCTTTTTTTACCTTTACTACAGGAAATACCCTTAACAGCTATCTTCCGGCAAGAGCCGGTGATTTCTGGCGGGCATATCACATTGGTCACAAATTTAACGAAAGCAAGATGAAGCTTTTAGGCTCTATCATTCTGGAACGTCTTATTGACGGTATATCAGTTCTTTTACTTTTACTGTTTGCAGTGTTAACTTATTTTAAACACGAGTGGGTGCTTAATATCACTTATATAGCAGCAGCGCTATTTTTGGGCAGTCTGACAGTTTTTTTTATTATATTTAAATACAATAAAATTGATTACTTTTTTGAAAAGCTTTCAAACATAAGTTTTTTAAAAAGATTCAAACCTTTATTTATTAAAATTTCTGGTTTGCTTAATAAGTTTATGGAAGGTTTTCAGGCACTAAACAATCCCAGATGCTTTTTAATCGCTTTTTTATCAAGCTGTATAGCCTGGGGAATAGAATGCTTTCTTACGTATATGTTAATAACCGGCTTCGGTCAGCATTACGGTTTTTCTATAGCATTTTTTGTAATAAGCTTTCTCGCTTTATCTACAATAATTCCATCTTCATCTATTTTTGTCGGACCGTATCAATACGCATATATTTTAGCGCTGGGTATTTATCATATAGAAAAATCAAACGCTCTCGGGATAGCTTTTATCCATCAGATAACAATAATGGTCACTATTACAGCCGTTTCAATAATTTATTTTATGATTACCAATACAGGTATCAAAGATATATGCACTGAAATAGAGAATGAAACAAATAAGGCTCAAAAGGATAATTAATATGCTCACAACACCTAAAGCAAACAGATTACATATAGGGATTTTCGGAAAAAGAAATGCCGGAAAATCATCACTGTTGAATGCACTTGTCAACCAAGATATCTCTATAGTTTCTGATATTGCAGGTACAACCACAGACCCTGTAGAAAAAACAATGGAATTTTTGCCTCTTGGCCCCGTTGTTTTTATAGATACCGCCGGCGTTGATGACATTGGAGATTTAGGTATACAAAGAATAGAAAAAACAAAAAAAATTTTTGACCGAACAGATATTGCGGTTATTATCACGGATTACAAAGGCTGGGATGAATACGAAATTAATCTTTTCAAGGAATTTGAAAAAAGAAACATACCCGTAATAGCGGTTGTTAACAAACAGGATATTGAAAAAATAAGTGATGAAAATCTTGAAAAAATAAAGCAATATGTAAAAACACCTGTTTTAACAAGTATTTCAAAAAACAGAGATGTTGTATATAAACTTAAACAGCAGTTTATCTCTGTTTGTCCAGAGGAGTTTATTACCCCTGCATCAATTCTCACCGGTATAGTAAGCCCGAAAGATACAGTTGTGCTTGTTATCCCTATAGATAAGGAAGCACCAAAAGGACGGCTTATTTTGCCTCAAGTACAGGTTTTAAGGGATTTGCTGGATAACAAATGCAAAGCAGTTGTTACACAGGATACAGAATTAAAAGATACACTGAACGAGTTGAAGAAAAACCCTGCTCTTGTTATAACAGACTCACAGGCCTTTGCCACAGTCAGCAAAGATGTACCTTCAAATATTTTATTGACATCATTTTCTATACTTTTTGCAAGAATGAAAGGTGATTTGAATGAATTTTATAAAGGCGCATCAAAAATTGATACATTAAAAGACAATGATAAAGTACTTATCTGTGAAAGCTGCTCACATCATCAGATTGAAGATGACATAGCAAGGGTAAAAATTCCGAAATTGATTAAGAAAAAAACTGGCAAAGAAATCCATTTTGTATATCATTCCGGGCATGATTTTCCAGACAATTTGGATGAATACGCACTTTTGATTCATTGCGGGGCATGTATGACAAACAGACGGGAAATTTTATCAAGAATAATGAAATGCAAAAATGTTAATTTGCCGATAACAAACTACGGTATAGCTATTGCACATTGTCTCGGTATATTAAAAAGGGCTGTTGCTCCTTTTAACATAATAGACATTGATAAATAAAACTATTATAATAATTAAACTGAAAGATTTACGAGGACGGAAAAATGACAGACGGAAGACGCTGGTATGATAAAGACCCTGTTTTAAAAGAAGCATTGGATCTTTTAAGACTGCAGACGGATGAAACAAAAGCGGAAGCGGCAGATTATATAATGAAGCTGCAAGAACAGGTTGCTGCTGATGTTATAGAACATCTGTACGAAACAATAGCAAAATATCAGGGAAAAGGAAACCGCTGGTATGATAATGACCCTGTAATGATGAAAGCAATTGAGATGCTGCGTCTTGCTCCGCCTAAAATGCAAAGAATTGCAGCTTTGAAATTGCTGCTTGTACTTGAACAAAAATCATCTGAAGGTTTAGAAAATTTAAATAAAGATTAATTTTAACGAAATGAAAAGTCCCAACAAAAATCTTACTTTAGGAGGTCTGCCTCTTACTGATGTTCAAAACCTTATGGATAACAGAGGAATTGACATACAAAAAGTCGGCATAAAAAATGTTGATGTTCCTTTAATAATCCAGAGAAAGGACAATGACAATCAGGTTGTATATGCAAAAGCTAAAATTTGCGCATCTCTTGATTCAAATTTTAAGGGCACTCATATGTCACGCTTTATGGAGATTCTCAATGAATGGAGAGAAAAGGAATTACTCGGCGTTGATATAAAAGGGTGTCTTGTTGCAATACAAAAAAGACTCGGCGCACAAAGTGCACAGGTGAAATTTTCTTTTAAATATTTCGTTGAAAAAGCAGCCCCCGTATCAGGACAAAAATCGCTTATGGCTTATGATTGTTCTTTTGAAGGGAAACTTGATGCAGATAATTATAAATTTTTTCTGGGGGTAAAAGTTCCTGTAACTACACTCTGTCCTTGTTCAAAAGAGATTTCAGACTATTCTGCTCATAACCAGAGAGCAATAATTAATGTTCTTATAAGTTATGATGAAAATGAACATGTATGGCTAGAAGATTTAATATCTGAAATTGAAAAAACTGCCTCGTGTGAAGTTTATCCGCTTTTAAAAAGAGAAGACGAAAAATATGTGACAGAACATGCTTATGATAATCCTAAATTTGTAGAAGATGTTTTACGCGACATAGTTTTAAATTTCAGAAAAAATGAGAAGATAAAATATTTCGAAGTTGAAGTTGAGTCGCTGGAAAGTATTCATAATCACAGTGCATGGGCATACCAGCTTGAATCAAAAGGATAGAATATGAAAGAGTTTAATGAGTACGTAAAATCAATAGATACATATATAATGTTTCGAATAAAACAAGAAGCAGCAAGACTTGCTCCACAGCTTGAAGCAAAAGGACGTGCTCCTATTGCGCTTGCTATGGGGGCCCCTGTTGCATCACCTCCCAAATATGTCTATGACACCCTAATAGAATCTCTTAATATACCTCAAATTCATACTTATTCTTCTCCAAAAGGTGAGAGTTGGCTTTTGGATGAAATAGCAAAACGAATGAAAAAACGTTTTGGCGTAGAACTTGATGCACAAAAAGAAATATTTTCTCTTATAGGTTCAAAAGAAGGACTTGCTAACTTTGTCAGAGCACTTATTAATCCGACAACTGATGAAAAAGCAAAAGAGATTATACTTGTTCCTGACCCGGGTTATGCTTCATATTCGCAAATGATTAAAACTTGCGGAGGGCTGAGTTACGGCTATAAATTAAACAAAGAAAACAACTACATGCCTGATATGAATAGTGTCTGGCAGGAAATGAAGCTGTCCGGCTATGATGAAACAAAAGTCAAAGCCTTGATAATAAATTACCCGTCGAATCCTCTCGGTGCGATGTGTACAAAAGATTACTTAAAACATATAGTTGATTTTTGCAGAGAAAAACAAATATGGATTATAAGTGATGCGGCATATTGTGATATGTATTTTGATGAAATTGATAAGCCGCACAGCGTTCTTGAAATTGAAGGTGCAAAAGATGTTGCTGTTGAGTTTTTCAGCTTTTCCAAGCCCTATTCAATGACAGGTTTCAGATTGGGCTGGATATGCGGTAATGCTGATGCGGTAGGTGCTTTCGGAAGGCTTAAATCAACAATAGATACTGGCATTTTTAAAGTTATTCAAAAAGCCGGTGCAGAAATCCTAAATTCACGAGATGGTGAAGATTATATAAAAAATGCAAATACCGGATTTAAAAGAAAGCAAATGATAATAATAAATGGTTTTCGAGAACTCGGATGGAATATAAAAAACGAAGATATTCCGAAAGCAACTTTCTATATATGGCTCCCAATACCGCCAAGATACAAAACTTCCGAAGAATTTACAAATGACTTGCTGACAAAATCAGGTATAGTGGTTGTCCCGGGAAACGGATTTGGCAATAACGGTGAAGGCTATTTTAGATTATCGGCAGTAGCGGATGATAAACAGCTTCAAGAAGTTATAGACAGAATGAAAAAGGACGGTTTTTACTTTTAAATATGAAATCCAAAACACTTATTTTAGATTATGATGCCGGAAATTTGAAAAGCATAGCCAATATGCTTGACTTTTTAGGTGAAGATTATATTATTTCATCAGACAAAAATGAGCTTAAAAACGCACGCAGAGTAATATTTCCGGGACAGGGTCATTTTAGACAGGCTATAGAAAATCTGGACAAAAAAGAACTAATTGAACCCATAAAAAGCATAATTTCTGCCGGTGTTCCGTTTTTGGGAATTTGTCTCGGTTTACAGATACTTTTTGAAAAGAGTGATGAAGCACCAAATTTTGAGGGTTTGTCAATTTTGAAAGGAGAGGTAAAAAAGTTTACTTCAGGAAAAATACCTCAAATTGGCTGGAATAAGATAAAAAATACACGGATTAACACGTACTTAAAAGATGAATTTTTCTATTTTGTAAACTCATATTATGTAATACCTGAAGACAAATCAATAATATCTTCCCAGGCAAATTACGGAATTGATTTCTGCTCTTCAATACAAAAGGATAACTTGACAGCAGTACAATTTCACCCTGAAAAAAGTGCCAAAGCCGGTATGGATTTTTTCAAACTATGGATTGCTGGCTCTTAAGTTTGTTGTTTCGACAAAGCTCAACAGCGAATGAATACTATCCTTTAACAAATACCCGTTTTTGATTTTAGATGCTTGAAGGTTCAGATTAAAAAATGTAAAATTCGTATCTATAAAACCAAATAAGCCGTTGTTTTCTTCATTTGTCATAATATCTCTTCTTTTTACTAAAACCTTATACATTAATAAAAACAATTTAATGATAAAAAATTTAAAATCAAAAAAATATTGTAATATTTGTTTACATAACACATAACCAATTTATTATATCCGAGAAAAATTCGTAACAAGTTTTTTTAAGCAGTATTTACTATATTTAAAAGGTCAGCGGTGGCAACTGCGACACTAGATTAAATTTGTTAAAAAACGTTGATTGAATTATAATTTTGCTATGAAAAAGCTATTTATACTGGTTACATCTGTTCTTTTTATACTGACTGCAAATTTGAGAGACAGTGTTCTTTGCGTGCCCGTCCCCGAAAATTCTGTACAAAATCCAATTATCCAAAAACAAAATTTCAATACCGTAAACCAAGAAGTAACGGAGCAAGGTTCATTACTGAATAAAAGAACAGAACAAGAACAAACTCAGCCTAAAACAGAAAATAAAAATACGACAACAGCGCCAGAATCAGAAAATAAAAAAATTACACTGGATAAATCGGATTCATATGAAGATATAAGAAATCACGCAAAACTTTTATATAATGCAAATAAATCTGATGAAGCAATCAAGCTTTATAACACTATTCCGGATAGCGAAAAAATTTCAGATGACTGGCTGATTCTTGCGAATATTGCTCAAGATAAGGACAAAGCAGTAGATGCTGTATTTTATCTAAAAAAAGCAATTCAAGCCGATGACAAAAACTACAAAGCACATTACAACCTCGGCAACCTGTACTATTATGACAATAAGTTTAATATGGCATTGAGTGAATACAGGAAAGTACTGCGTCTAAAAAAAGATTTTGCTTATGCTTACTATAACAAAGGCTGCTGTTATTTGAAAAAGAAAAGCTGGTTTAATGCAAAATATGAATTTGGACTTGCTATAAAAGCAAACCCCGATGAGCCTTCCTTCTACTACAATCTTGCTTATACATATAAAATGATGAAAAAAGATAAAAAAGCGAAAGAAGCGCTTGAAATGTATAACAAGCTTATGACTCGGTAGTGCTGCAAAATATAATGACTAATTTTGTCTGAGGCGGCCTCGCTTGTAGAAGTGGTCCACGGAGTGCGAGTGACGCCAAGTCTAGCATTTTGCGGAAGTGACCCCATGCACTTGTTGCCTGTGCCGGACTTGTTTTTAAAAACTGACT
>CALUVO010000101.1 GCA_944324245.1 Candidatus Gastranaerophilales bacterium
CGTTTTCGTCCAGTTTGATTTTGGTATAATCAAACAACTTCCGACGGCTAATATTTAGTGTCGTTGAGCGAATATGCCCAACCGATATTTGATTCACTTCCGACTAAATCACTCAAAAAAGTACAACTATCCTTCATATAAAAAAGAGGTTTGGCAAAAGCCAACCTCTTTTTTATTTAATGGCGGAGAGGGTGGGATTTGAACCCACGGTGCATTGCTGCACACAGACTTTCGAGATCCGCACCTTAAGCCACTCGGACACCTCTCCTTGTGTTTTATTGTATAACAAAACTTTCAAAAACTTAATCTTTTTTCTTCTCTACACCTGGAGCATCTTTTATAATAAACGGGCGTACAAATGCATACGTACCGTACAGAGATGTTAATAAACCCGCAAGAGAAAGGGTCAAAGAAGTCTTTTTCATTTTTTGCGCCAGCAATCCTCCGATTGTCAAAAGAGTAGTCCCTGTCATAATCCCGAGATAGCCTTTAAAAATAGTGCGTGGAACAACAATTGTATCTGTCATATCAGCTGAATTTATTACTGATGTGTGAAATTTTTCCAGAAACTTATTTTTCTTTTCTTCTGAAGTTTGAGATAATTGTTTAAAATTAGGTGTAATGGGGTTAATTTTCATAGTATATACCTGTTTTCTGCATACTATGATTTTAATACATAAATCATTACCTGCAAGCGGGTTTGTCACATTCGTCAATAACTTTTCCAAACAGAAGTCTTAAACCTCCAAAACGCTTTCTGAGTGTTTTTCTTACACCGCAGGAAATTGCATTGGCATTGGCAGCAAGTCCCTGTACCTGACACATAGTTGCTTCTACAGAAGGCATAACGCCGTTCACATTTGTAGTTGTTCCTGTAAGATTTGCGCTCATTGACTCGAGATTTTTGCTCGAGGTTTCTATGTTGTTAATGGTATTTTCCAATTTTTTCTGCTGTATTGATTTATCGAATTTTGTAGTCATATTATTTAAATTTGCAGTGGCTTTGGAAAGATTTCCCGTAGTTGCATAGAGATTTTTTTGGTTTTCTTTCAAAATATCATTTACTGATTCAAATACAATGCTCAAGCCTATTAATGCATTGTTAAGATTTTCAGAGCTTTGTGCCAGATTGTGTTTTATTGCCTCCAAATCATCGGGATTCTGGTTTTTCATAAATTCTTCAACATCGACAGTTGCTTTACCTTCAAGCACAGCGCCGTTTGATATCATTATATTTGAAGGTTCTTTGGGATATACAAGTTCAAGAAAATCACGTTCTTTATCATGATGTTTTTCTTTTTTTAATAAAACCGTTGTATTTTCCGGCAACATTAAATTTTTCGGATACAAAACAAGGCTGATAAGAGTGTGATTATAATCGCTGCTGTGTCTGTGTTCTCTTGCTTTGCCGACAATAAGCCCTTTGTAGTATACAGGCAGCTTTTCATGTATCGGCCGCAGCTCCTGAAACTTTGCCGTAATATAAGTGTAAGTAGTAAGTTTATAAATGTAAAATCCTAACCCTGCAATAATTATCAGAGCAAATATATAAAACAGTCTTTTCATAAATCAAATAATAAAGCTGTTTTTAATTTATAAATATTCCCCTTATTGGTTAATTAAGACAAGAATAAAAAAGTATGCTACAATATATTTTGTGAAAAAAATAGAACTACAATCACATCCTGCTAATTTTCAAATTTGGTTAACATTACTTGTTGTATGTTTGTTAAGTTTGCTTTTAATATTATATAAACCATCAGAAAAAATTGGATATATTTTTATAATTATATTTATTTATAAATTTCTTAAGGAAAAAAACTTTTCCTATGTTTATTGTCTTAATATAGCAGATACATACATAGAACTTATTTATAAGAACAATGGTAAAGTTATTTATACTCAAAAAATAGAAAAAGAGTCAATAAAACTTTTTGAAGCAGATATAAATATTACGGAATTTGGAAATGCTATATCAGATTATTATACCGATGTGAATATATACTTACTTGACGGTAGAAAAATAAATTTTAAACTAATAGAGCCAAGTATTTTTGATATTAATACGTGGATTAATATGTGGACTCATCCTTATTACCAATCAGCGGTTAATCTTGTCAAAGCTCATAAATTTATACCTAATTTTAAATATCGGGTAAATGGTTCATATTATTGCGAACAGGAGTTATTGCATCATTATCAAGGCAAAAAATGGACTTTTGCTGAAAAGATAAAGGCGAAATATAATTCATCTGCTTTAGATAAATTTATAGTTATTTTTGTGTCTGCAGCATTATTATGCGTCATATTCTTAATAATTTATCTGATTGTAGGTTTAAACACTTAGTTTTAGTATAAAATTTGAATTATTGTCAGTAACTCAAATTTACCCGAAGGTATTAAATGCAATGAGTTTATATTTCTATCAGACTTCTGATTGTAGTTTTTTGTTCTGCAATATCGGGATATATGAAATGCACATATTTTCATTTTATTCTGAAATCTTTTGTGCTTTTTCAAATGCTTTTTGCATAAATTTCACGGGATTTTTCAATCCCAATTTTGCCAGAAGATTATATTTGTCTTCAGCATAAGCTATTGGATATTTCTCCCCTTCAAGGGAAATGTTTGCGCAAAGATCTTTTTTATTAATTTGGAAAACGTGAACATTGTAGTCAGAATTCATTACTTTTGTAATAAATGTATCATATTCCGCAAGAGCTTTGGCTCTCAATGTATTAGGCATCTTTTTGAATCTTTCATTGAGCCTTGTACCTGCAAAGCTTGATAAAATGAATTTTCCATGGAATGATGGATTGCTGTTTGAAACATTTTTAATCATATATATTCTCTTCGTTTGTTATTCTGTTTGACTTAAGTTAGTGAAAAAATTTTTTTGTTAATTATTAATTATAGTTTAATATATTTTTACAATAATCATATAAATTTTTTATTCCCGTTTCTATCATTGTAAATTCAAATTCCGGCAGCTCTTGAAGAAGCAAGGTGTTATCGCCTGTGTATTCAAAATTCATTCCTTCTTCTTTAAAGCTTATTTGTGATTTATATCCGCTGATTTTATTTACTGTTTGTGCAATTTCAAATAACGATATGCTGTTTGTGGGTGTTACATTTATTACTTTGTTTTTTGGCTGATTTTTAATAAAACACTCCACAATCCTGCATAAATCTGCTATATAAAGGTAGTCAAATATAACATTCTGATTAATTACAACCGGCTCTTTTTTCAAATTCTGTATTATTGCATACGAAGGGAACCTGCTTTCTTTTTCATATTTTCCGTAGCAGGCAAAAATATTGAGACACAGCATATCATCTCTGGTGAGTGCAATTTTTGCTGTTTCCATTTTTGATTTTCCATAGAGATCTTTGGGTATAACATCACATATTTGTGATTCTTTGACTTTATGAAGATTGCGGTCTTTTGCATAAGCCGCACCGGAGCCGAACGTTATTATTCTTACATCTTTCCTCTTTAACTTCAGAAGATTTTGAAGCATATTAAGATTATCTTCTTCACAGGATACAGGGTCATTACATCCCCTTACTCCTCCTGTTGACGCGCAGTGGATAATAAAATCCACATTATTGCTCTCAAAATAACTTTTTACACTATCGTAATTTCTTAAATCAAGTTCAAAACTCCTCGGACAAAGCAAAGAATATTTTTCCCAAAAATATTCTTTTAAATTTTTGCCGACAAATCCGCCGGAGCCTGTTAATAATATGTTATTTACCATAAGAATAATGATAGCAGTACACTTGGATTTAAACAACTCTTTTTTCTGGGATTTATATCGCACGCTAAAAATTTCAGATACATGTAATTCCTGCATATGTTACTTAATTTGTTGACAGATTTTATATATTGATAATATTTATTATGTAAAGCCGTATATTGACTATTCGAGAGCAGACATTTCATTTTTTCGTTCCAAGAACTCTATTCGAAATTGACTAAATGTCGATTTCGAATAGAGGCAGGCTAAGTCAGAAACGTAGTTTCTGCGTGACGTATAACATTTGCTGGTAGGATTTTAAGTCACTCTAAAATAAAATATCTGCTCTCTTTTTTAATCAGTTGGGTATAGGCTGTTTCTTTTTTCGTGCTGATTCCGCTCTCTACCTCTCACAAATGTGCTACAGGCACCTTTAGCACAGAGTTCTTGTTCACGTCATTTCCTTCTCACAATACAATTCACCGGATTGTTTTGTTCGGCAGAGTCTTATCACGAATTTTTCTCGGACAAACTTTCTTTCTGCGTGATATAATAAAATCAGAGGGAGATGGAAATTATGTATAATCCAAAATCACACAAGGCCGAAGAGTTTATCTGCCATCAGGAAGTATTGGATACTTTAGAATATGCCGAAAAAAACAAA
The DNA here is from genome assembly GCA_944324245.1 of Candidatus Gastranaerophilales bacterium. GTDB lineage: Bacteria > Cyanobacteriota > Vampirovibrionia > Gastranaerophilales > Gastranaerophilaceae > Limenecus. The sequence goes on from CALUVO010000101.1 coordinate 4,405, forward strand.
AACAATATTGAAGTAATAGACAAAATCCTGACTAAAGCAAGATTGAAAAAGGGGCTGACACATAGAGAAGCTGCTGTTTTGCTGGATTGTGAAATAGAAGAGAAAAACAAAGAAATCTTTGACCTTGCAATGGAAATTAAGCAGGATTATTACGGAAACAGAATAGTCCTTTTTGCTCCGTTGTATCTGTCAAATTACTGTGTAAACGGCTGTGTGTACTGTCCTTATCATCATCAGAACAAACATATTCCGAGAAGAAAACTTACGCAGGAAGAAATCAAAAACGAAGTAATTGCACTTCAGGATATGGGACACAAACGACTTGCTATTGAATCAGGTGAAGATCCGGTAAACAACCCTATTGAGTATATACTCGAATCTTTAAAAACTATTTATTCAGTTAAGCACAAAAACGGTGCAATCCGCCGTGTAAACGTTAATATAGCTGCTACTACAGTTGAAAATTACAGAAAACTGCACGAGGCCGGTATCGGTACTTATGTGCTGTTTCAGGAAACATATAACAAAGAAACTTATGAAAAACTCCATCCGACAGGTCCCAAACATAATTATGCCTATCATACGGAAGCTATGGATAGAGCCATGGAAGCCGGTATTGATGATGTCAGCTTAGGTGTTCTTTTTGGATTAGAATTGTACAGATATGAGTTTACTGCTCTTATGATGCATGCAGAGCACCTTGAAGCTGCGTTTGGTGTAGGACCTCATGCAATAAGCGTGCCTCGTATTAAAAAAGCCGATGACATTGACCCATCAGCTTTTGATAACGGTATAGACGATGACACTTTTGCAAAAATCGTTGCCTGCATACGTATTGCAACACCTTATACAGGCATGATTATTTCAACAAGAGAATCAGAACAGTGCAGAGAACGATTATTAAAACTGGGTATTTCTCAAATGTCAGGCGGTTCTAAAACAAGTGTAGGCGGATATTTTAATCCGATGCCCGAGGATGAAGAATCTTCACAGTTTGATATTTCGGACAGAAGACCTCTTGATGAAGTTATTAAATGGCTTATGGAGCTTGGATATTTGCCGAGTTTTTGTACTGCCTGCTATAGAGCCGGTCGTACCGGTGAAAGATTTATGGAGGTTTGTAAACAGCAGCAGATTCACAACTTCTGCCATCCGAATGCGATTATAACCCTTAAAGAGTATCTCGAGGATTATGCTTCACCTGAAACAAAAGCGCTGGGTGAAAAGTTTATACAACATGAGATGGATATTCTTGAAAGCGGTGAAAAGATAAAACACGCAGTAGAAGAAGATCTTGTAAAAATTGAACATGGTGAAAGAGATTTCAGATTTTAAGCAGTGTTATATATAACAAAAAGACCGGATTTATCTCCGGTCTTTTTGTATAATTTAAAACTTTTTAAGTTTATTATTTTACAGATTTTGTAATTTCTGCAGTTATATCATTACCGCCGTACAATACAACACCTTTAGCAAGTACAATATCATAATTTGCTGCTTTTGCTTTCTGAGCAACTACAGCAGAAATGCTTTTGTCTATGTTAGCAAGTTTTTTTGCATAATCTTTTTGGATTGCATTGCGCTTAGCATTGAGCTCTTTATTATATTTGTTTTCAAGCTCTTTTTTCTTAGCAGCATTTGTTTCTTTTGCTACTGCAGATCTTGCATTTGTAACAAAAGTGGTTAAATCTTTAACTTTTGCATCTCTGTCAGCTTTTAGAGCTTTTACCTGAGCAGAAGAAGCAACAACTTTTTGTACATCTACTACAGCAATTTTTGAAGGAACATTAGATATTGCATAGTTATTAACAGACATACCGATAATAAATGCACTCAAGCCTAATGCAAAATACTTAATACCTTGTTTCATAATGTAAATCTCCTATAACTAATAATTTTATTTTATAATAAATTAGAGTTTTATCAATACTTTATTACATTTTAGTAGTATTTACAAACAGACATTGCCTTTTATAAAACTTTCTTAGCCGGTGCAAGTCCTGGCTCAAGATCAGAACCCGTTACTAACCTTCTAAATGCAAACTGTGCCTTTGGCAGCCCGTATGCCAGAAGCGCACTGCTAAGTGTAATATTAGTTAATATATTCACAGATTTTATTATTTTAGATTTTGCTGCATAGTTTTGTATACTTTTATCAAGTTTTGCATTCTTCACAAATTTTTTAATGTCATTACTGAATTTTGCAAGTCCTTGAGTATCAACATAATACCTCGGGTCTCTTACTCCGCTTTCCAATAGTTTGATTTTATTAAATTTCTGTGCAAATTTTACAAAAATACTGTCTGGATTGTTATCAATAAAATTTAAGATTACTTTTTCGCTGCCGGTTTCCGGAAGTTTTAATTCATTATTTTTAACTGCCTCTATAAATGACTTGTCACCGAGCATTAGAGGGTCTAAGTCTACATTAAATACAGAATTAAGAAATTTTTCTATATATTTTGGCGCAATAAAGTTTAAAAACATCATTCCGGTCATTTTAAATCCAACATCAATAGCTTCATCTTTGTTACGTGCAGTAGCAATACGTCCTGCAGCATAACCTCCGTCTGTTACAAACATTTTATCGACTGTTGAAAAGTTTGCTGCAACAGAAATCCAGTTACCTTTAAAGGATATTTTCTTATCATTGATAAAATCTATAGAATTTTTAATACTTTCTTTTGATAGTGAAAATGAATCTTTGTTTTTTGCTTCTTTTGCTTTTAGCTTTTCTATTTTTTTAGCTGAAGATGCAAATATGAGTTTAGGAAGAATTACTCCCATAAATAATATAGGAATTGCTGTTGAGGCAATGAATTTGCCGGCGAGGAGTTTTTCATAAAAAGCTTTATTGTTTTTAACTTTTATAAGTTCATCGATAATATAGTCCGGTACTTTACCTTTGAAATTTTTGATATTTTCATCAATGTTTTGAATACTGTTATTTTTAAATAACTTTAAATTAATATCAGGATTAAATCCTTTTTTTCTGATAAAATAGTCAATTATCTTACCTACAAGAGGTATTCCTCCCAGCCATACAGCAGATACGGAATATTCATCAAGGAATCTTTCTCTTGCAGCTAATTTTGCAACTTCCTTTGATTCTTTTTTATTCTGATTATAAGTAAGAATAATTTTTGCCGGGACTTCTATCCCACAATCCCTTACTATTAAAGGGTAAATGCTGTTATTGTTTCCGATAGCTGATAATATTGAGGTTATTAACATTTCATTCTCCAATTCTAAATATTTATAAGTCTGTTTATTAAGTCATAAAAAAGCCCCTTTGAGCTTAAATCCCGAAGAGGCTTTTTTTATTTAGAATTGTTATTCCAATAAAACACAACTAATCCACAAGCCTGTTCGGGACTGTATGGAAATGATGATGTTGTGTTTTTATTGAATTTATCAGCATAAAATTTTCCTTTGAAATTATCCTAACAAAAGCGATTCTAATTTTCAACACAGGTATAAATAATGTTACAAATTTTTTGTAAAAGCGGTTTTGATATATTTATATGTTATTATTTAGGTTGTCTTTATTAAATGTTGGAGTTGTTATGAAAAAAACATTATTTTTAATCTTTTGTTTGATTTGTGCAGGTTTATTTAGCTTATCAGCAGTTAATGCAGAGCAGGTAAAAGATGAGCAATATTATTTGAATCTGGGTAAAGATTATGAATGGAAAAATAACAGACTCGGTGCAATAGATTTATATACAAAAGCTCTTGAAGTTAATCCTGACTTTGATGAAGCAAGAAGCCAGAGGGCAAGACTTTTGTATTTTGAAGGAAAATATGATAAAGCGCTGGAAGATTTCATGTATTTTTACAATAAGCAACCCCAATACGGTGCCGGCGTATATTATGAATATCGTATAGACTGCAAAAAGAAGCTTGGTATGACGGAAGCTGCTATTGATGATATGTATGAAGTAATTCTCGCTTACGGCGGTCAGGCAAAAGTTCTTCAGGATATGATAAATTACATTCAGGAAAATCCGGAATACAGCTATAAATTGTCTGTAAATGCACATCTGGATTTGATTGCAAAATACAAAACACAGGCAAAAGCTCTTAAGGATTATGCTCAGACATTTTTAGATAAACAATACAATATTGTGAATAAGGATTATTATAATTTCTTTATCAGCATTTCTAACACAATGTATGATATGCTTGCACAGGAAAATGATTCTAATGTAAAACCTGTATTAAGAAGAATTGCTCCGGGTGAAGCTGAACAGGTAATAAATGTAGAACAGGAACAAAATTAATTTTTGTCTTCAATAAACCAGTCAATCAGCGGTTTTGTTTCACCGAACAGGATATTAAATTCTTGTTCAAAAGCAATGTTTGTTAAATAAGAATAATTTACATTAAACCCGAGCGGCTCTTCTTTAACCTTTAGTTTTTTAAATTTCCTGACAGATATAGTCCTTTTTTGCAAGTTTAAAACATTGGAATAATTAAGACCTTTATGGCTGCAAAAAGGGGCTTTTACTTTTGTTCCTTTGTATTGTGTCATAAGTCCGAAGGTTCTGCATACAACACCCCTGTAGTTGTACAACGAGCAAACATTGTCTATTAGAAAAGGACAGTCGTAAAGAAATTTTTTGCCTCTGAATTTCTTTTTTTTAGAAAGTATTTCTTGTAAATTCTGCTCAATTTTGTCAGTAACTGAGCAGTCCAGTGTCTCAAGTCCCGATAAAAGATATTTCATCTCCAGCAAAGAATACGGAAATTGTGAGTGCTTACAGCATAGAGCACAGCCTTTTTTACAAAAAATGTAAGGTTTTTGGCTTTTGAAAAATTTATTTAGTTTAGCATCCAAAAATTCCAGATACTTTTTATAATTTTCTATCATGAGATTCATTACAGACTAAAGTATATCATATATCAGATAATATGTGGATTTATATAATATTTACACTTAGAATTAAATTTGTCTTCGAATTATGTAACATATTCAAAAGAACATTATGTTGTTTTTGGAAAATATATAGTATAATCTAGTGTCGCAGTTGCCGCGGCTTTCTTGAAATCAGACGTTCGGGAAAAGCGTGGTTTTCCCTCACAAGGGGCGTTTCCTCTCTTCGTTCGGTCAGCCCCGTCTGATTCCGCTGTCTTGAAATTCCTTCCCGCTCGTTGCTGTCGCTGACTACGCTTCGCTGCCGTCTGCTTCGCACTCGCTCACCGGGTTTCACCCGTCCGGAATTCCGTTCACCTCAACCGGCACCTGCGCACCTTTTCAAGGTATCATATTACTATACTGCACGCAAAAGCTCTGCTTTTGACTTAGCCCTCTCATAAAAGCAACATTTAGTTGCTTTTATTCGGCAGAGTCTCTATTCAAAATGATACTTAATCATTTTGAACAGAGTTCTTGTTCACGTCATTTCCCTCTCACAAAACAATTCACA
>CALUVO010000102.1 GCA_944324245.1 Candidatus Gastranaerophilales bacterium
ATGTGAACAAGGACAACGAAATGGAAAATTTTTAGAATAAAAATTTGAAATGAAGTACTTGACCTTGTGAACGCCAATAATCCAAGAAGTATCCCGTGTCAGTTGACGATATGAAATATGATAAAAAATTGAAAGTTAAAAAATAAAATCGAAATGATTTCACGGACATTTCTATTTTTAAACTGTCTTTCTATTACAAATACGGAATATGGCGTGAGCTCCAACCTCTATAATTTGATTATAGGGGTTATACAAATGAAAAAAATATCTGTTATTTTTGCTTTATTTATATTCGGAGTCGGTACAGCTGCATTTGCAGGATATGTTATAAATCGAGATGTTTATGAACAAAGAGGCTGTTGTTCTCATCACGGAGGAGTATGCGGATGCAGCAACGGAAAGGCTGTATGCTGTGACGGTACATATAGTCCAAGCTGTGGATGTAACTAATGCTAAGAGGATTTCTAACTTTTATTATCTTACTTACTGGCGGTAGCAATTGTTTTGCTGTACATAAGTATCTGGAAAAAGAGTATCAAAACAAGTGGTGCTCAGATAATAATGGTGTCATGGAATACCGTTTAAACGATACAACAAGAATTGATTGTCTAACTCAGAATTATGCAATAGAATTTGATTTTGCAAATAAATGGGCCGAGGCAATCGGGCAATCTCTTTATTATTCACTTTGTACAAATAAAAAAGCTGGAATAGTTTTAATATTAGAAAATGGACAAAAAGATGTAAAATATTTGAATCGATTGAATAAAGTAGCTAATAAATACAATATCAAAATTTGGACAATAGTACCTCAAGACTTGCTGGAAACAAAGCCTTGCAGCAATATAAAATAAGTTTGGAGTTAGAATTGTTACAAAATCTTAACAAAAATAAAACAATTTAGGCAATTTTTGAAAACAAAATGTTTTTATTTAGATACGAGGAATATAGTTACAAACACGAGAGGACGACCAAACAATGGGCTACGCAATTTTCACAGCAAGAAAATTGATGTTGACCAACCGCGTTAACCAGTTAAATGCAAGGATAATGCAGTTGTGCCAGCAACAACAGACCTTAGCCAACAATGCGGCTAATATGGAACGTTCTATGGCTAGCATGAAAACATTGTTTAGCAATATCGGTAATGTATTCCAGATGGGAATGACAATGCAGCAAAATACGATGATGGCTGCATTGACACAAAAAATGCAAAGTACAAACGGCAACTTTAATGATCCAAGCATCCAATCAGGATTACAGGGAATGCTTGGCACATACCTGAGCGGAGGAGCAAATTTCTTCAGTACCGGATTAGGTATGTCATTACAGTTAATGAATCAATCAATGGAAACAATAAATCAGACAAAGATGCAGCAGATAAAAGATATGGAAAACCAGATAGAACTGCAAAGAAAATCATTGGAAACACAACTTGCAGCTGCACAAAAAGAACTGGAAGCTGTCGAAAAACAAGAAGAAAAAGAAATCGAACGTTCGGCACCGAAGTTTGCATAAGAGATACAAAAGATTTAATAGTAAAAAGACCGGATTATATAAATCCGGTCTTTTTATTGCTTAAAATATTTTTTATCCTTCAATTCATCAGGCATAAACTGCTGGACATAATGCGGATTGTCGTGTGTATACACATATCCTTTTCCAAAACCGTATTTTTTAGCATCTTTGTAGTGCGCATCACGCAGGCGCATAGGCGGTGCAAAATCTAGTCCGCTTTGTATATCAGATAATGCTTCATCAATTGCACAAATCGCAGAATTAGACTTTGGTGCATCGGCCACATAAGCAACAGCTAATGCCAGAGGAATTCTTGCTTCGGGTAGTCCGAGAAGTTCTGAAGCTTTATAAGCGCTAACTGCAACATTTAATGCATTAGGATCTGCCAATCCTACATCTTCAGCGGCACATACTATAAGACGTCTCGCGATAAATCTGGGGTCTTCTCCTCCGGCTATCATTTTAGCCATCCAGTATATCGCGGCATTTTTGTCGCTGCCCCTCAAACTCTTTTGAAAAGCAGATGCACTGTCATAGTGTTCCTGCCGCGAATATTTAATACGTTTCTCCTGCGCTAGTGTTTCTAAAGTTTCAAGGGTCAGGCTCCGTTTATTATCTATAAAATCAGCAGCGTAATAAGCGTTTTCAACAAGATTAAGTGCAAGTCTTGCATCTCCTCTTGCATATTTTACTATAAAATCTATAACGCGCTGTTTTAGAATAATAGCCCCGTGCCTGTCAGAAAGATACTTAAAACCTTTTTCAACTATTGAGTAAAGATTATCATCATCTATGGGTTCAAGCATAAGCACCTGAACCCTTGATATCAACGCCGGCACAACCTGAAATGAAGGATTCTCCGTAGTAGAACCTATAAGATAAAATGTTCCGTTTTCCAGATATGGAAGAAGTGCATCCTGCTGGGTTTTGGAATATCTGTGAATTTCATCAATGAAAATAATTGTTTTTTTATTGTATCTTAAATTTTCTTTTGCTTTTTCTACACACTCTTTTATATCTTTTATCCCTGAATTTACTGCGCTTAGCTCTATAAATTCACTATTTGTGTTTGAAGCGACAAGCCTTGCAAGTGTGGTTTTACCGCACCCCGGAGGCCCCCAGAATATACATGAGAATAGATGCGAAGATTTCAGCAGGTTTATAAATGCAGTATTTTCTCCCACGACATTACTCTGCCCTAAAAATTCATCAAGAGTTTTGGGGCGAAGGAGTTCTGCAAGAGGTATTTGCTTATTTGCATTTGCCATTGAATCAAATAAATCCATAAAACCATGATAATCACCTGACAAAACAAAGTCAAAATTATGACTTCATAAAAAATTCAGTTATAATTATTATTATGAAAAAGGTTTTTTATAAATTATTTATTTTTTTTCTGGCAATTTTTGTTTGCTCGGGAGCTGGATATAGAGGCAGTCTTCCTGATATTGAGGCTGAATTTGAAACACAAAGGGAGGCAATTCCCCAACCTACAAAACCAATTTTTAATACATCCGGTTCAAACAACCTTAATCCGAAATACAAAAAAGCACCGAGAGAAAATCCTCAATACATTGATATAATTTTAAAAAAAGACAAAACTTCTCCATATATAAATGACCTTAATGATGTTATTGTATTACTTGAAAAAATGAAAAAATGTATAGACAATAACGGAAGTGTGCAAAAATTCAATGCAATAGCAAGTTCTATTATTGATCACGCTGACTTTATTGCACAGAAATATGCAGATAGGCCGGAGAAATATTATATTTCATTTGTAAAATTACAAAGCATTGCAGCAGAAGCACGCTCTCTTGCTACATTAAGATGTGAGTCTCAGGTTTATATAAAATATCTGACTTATCAAGGAGAAGGACAGGTCTACAGTCCCAAAAGCATAAATGCACAAATTGAATTCTTTAGAGATCAGCTTGAAATAACTATTCGTATTTTAAAAGATGCAACATAGTCATAAAATATACTTGTCTGTCTAATGCAGCAAATAATAATCAGCTATATTGTTAAAATGTTCAGGCAAAAGACAGAGGTTATTTGTATGCGTAAATATATGCATTTTGTTTTATTACTATCATTAATAGGAGTCTCACTACCTGCGAATGCATATAAAGTAAAGACATTTAAACCGCTGAGCATTGCACCTCTGGCGGCACCGTACAGTGAGCCTGGAATTAATGAAAATTATCCTAAAATTACTCAAATAGAATACAATTTATTCAAAAGAACATACGAAAAAGAAAACATATATAACAGACTAAGCCGCATAGAAAAAAGAATTTTCAGAAGAAACTTTAGCTCTATGCCGCTTGCAACAAGAGTTGACAACATACTGGCGAATATTGACCCCGGCGTAATGTACAATATATCAACACGCGAACTTGCAAGACTTGAAACCAAGGTGTTGGGACGTACATATCCAAATGATGATACTGAATCCAGAATAACAAGACTCGAAAAGGAAATGATAGGAGCAATGCAGGGCGGTAATCTTTCTGAAAGATTTGATACAGTAAAAACCGCAGCAAAACATTATAATTCATTTCCTGAAATCGTACAGAGTCAAAGTGTATATCCGCAATACAATAATACCAGTCCTTACTATACAACAAACAGAAGTTGGAGCGGTTCAAATATAAACAGAGGAGTAAGCGGTATGCTGAACAATCTGCTTGGAGTGGTATTTGGAAATTTTGGCTCCGGCTCATTAACCGGCTTTACTCCGCCGATATACGACCCTTATAACCCGTATATTAACGGCGTGGGTTCTCAGGACTACTATATGGGAACGCATGGCGGACATATGCTTAACAGAAATTTGGGGAACCATTCTACTGTAAGAATTTTAGACTAACTGACAGATTTTGCTTGTTTTGTTATAATAAAATTTATCAATTTTATTATGAAGGAGAGACTTATGGCAAAAGAATGCAGTTTTGATGTTGTATCGGAATTTGATAAACAAGAGTTAGTAAATGCAGTAGATCAGGCAAAAAGAGAATTGACATCCAGATTTGATTTAAAAAATACAAACTCTGACATAAATCTTGAATCAGATAAAGCAATTACAATAACAACAAGCGATGACATGAAATTAAGAAATATACTCGATATTCTGCAAACCAAGCTTGTTAAAAGGAATATCAATATAAAAATTCTTGACCCGCAGCCTGTAGAAAATGCACTCGGCGGCAATGTACGACAGGTCTTTAACCTTAAGAAAGGTTTAAGCACAGAGCTTGGTAAAAAGATTGTCGCAGATATAAAGGCTTCTAAAATAAAAGTACAAGCTTCCATTCAGGGTGATCAGGTAAGAGTATCAGGTAAAAGCAAAGATGATTTGCAGGAAGTAATAAAACTTTTAAGAGGCAAAGAGGATGCCTATGATATTCCTTTGCAATTCCAAAATTACAGATGATATCTGTGCAGGACCTCATGTGCACAGAACTGTTCCTGTTTTTACAGTCGCTGGTTTACCTGCTTATTTAATTTTTTACTTATAGCTAATGTTAAATTATGTTGCATTATTTACATGCAATAGCAAAAAAAAACTCTTATCAGTATTAAAGCAATAGAAGTGTAACGAGTTGTATTAATATTAAATAAAGTTAAATTTTATTTTGTATTTATTGCAAAAACAATTAGCTTATGAGACATTACACATGGGCAGGAAAAATGATAATTAATCAAAAACCAAATATATTATACAAAGAGCCGAATGTTCGCAAGAAAATTGATTTTGCGAAGAGAGATAAATTTTCTAATAATATTGAAACGCCTTTAAAGAGAGAAAGAGATAATATTTCCTTTAAAGGCGTTTCTTTTAACGACCTTAAAAAATCATTTGCTTTATACAACAATAAAGAATACAGGCTAAAAGACAATCTTGCTTTTCTTAAAAAATATATAGGTAAAGCTCCGATTTCTCTTGAAGAAAATACAAGCAACTGGGCAGAAATCAAAAAATACATAAACAAATCTGCAGATGGCGCAAATGTTGAAATAAGAGAAAAAAATTGGACAAAACATTTACTCGATGCGGTTATATCACCGGTGACAGATATACCGTTCAGAATAGCATCCTCTCTTAAAAAATCATTTTTTAGCGGAAAGCATCATGCAACGCCAAAAAACAGTAATATTTTAAAGCATCAAATGGAAACACTTGATAATCCTGATATTGTCAATTCAATGATTGGATATATGGATTCTGCTAACAAATACAAATATGATACTGATAATATACGTTCTGCAGGCCTGATGTCTAACGCATTAAAAATGTTTGATCCTAAGTCAGGGAACTACAATGTCGTACATGAAAGAGCATTGACAAGAATAGTTACAGGCTTTATTCCTGCATTTTTCCTTGCAAATGACGCATACAATTTATCACGTATTTGCGATGACGACCCGCAAAAGGCTGATAAAGAAAGAAAATTACGTTTTAATCAGGAAACAAAACGTGTATTATCAAACGCATATTTGCAATTAATTACAATGGGTGCTCTATCAAAATGGATTAATAAGAGCAAAGCTGCATATGTCGTGGTAACAGCTCTTACTGTCGTTATAACAGAGGCATTTTCCAGAATATCAAACGGCAAAAAGATTCATATGATAAATAAGGAAGAAGCCATTGAAATGAATAAAAAAGAAGGTTCACTTCCTGATAATTTCAAATCTGAAAATAAAACAAAAACAGAAAATAAACCGTCATCCGCAAATCCAGCATTTAAAAGTTCTCAGGTATTTCAAGGGTTCGGTATAGTATCGGATATGCCTCTGGCGCAAATGTCAGATATGAATTTATCGCACAAAGCGTTAATCTCCTCTGACTCAAAACCTCTGCTTTCATTGGGTACAATTGCAAAATGGTTTGCAGGCACAATTATTCTGGCTTTTGCACTGAGACAAGGTAAAAATATAAAATTGCAAAACGGTGCAAAAATCGGAGACTACTTAAAAGTTATTTCCGAAAAATACAATAGTGCATTTAATTCATTGACAAGACGTGATTATACGCTCGCAAAAGATGAATACCGAAGAATAATTAATAAACTGAAAGAATATGATACAACTGTCGGCGGATATTTTGAACAGGTGATAAACCGATACCAGAAAACTAAAAAGGTTGAATCATTGTCAGGAGAATTTGCACAGGTATTACAAGAAGCAGGTTTAAATGACATTGCTCAAAAATTTAAGCATATTGCAAATGCAAAATTAAACAAAACCTTTAAAGATATTCCGGTATATAATGCAGCTCAAGAATTCCTTAAAAACAGAGAAAAAGCTGTCATAACAAAGAACTTGAACGAATTATTTGAATTAATGGAAAAGAATAATGCTTCTGATGCTGCTGCACAAATCAAAAAAGCAATATTTGATAAAAACGGGCTAGTTGATACAAATAACTATAATAATGCTAAAAAACTTGTTAAAGAAATAGCTGAAGACTATGCATTTACATTTGATAACAGATTTAAAGTGGATAATGCAGCAGAAAATCTATCAATGTTTGAAAAAGCAATTGAAATACTAAGAAATAAAAATCCACAGGCAGCAGAAAAATATAAAAACCTTGTAGAAAATTCAGTTAATGCTGATTTAATTAACCTCGGAAAAAGAGACCTGCGTGGTGTAAAAGAATTTGCAGACTTCGCTACAGAGCCTGTCAAATTTCTCTGGGGAACAATAACTCTTCCATACAAACACTTTGCCCGTTATATTGCAAACTGGATTAAACCGCAGGTAGAACTGCCAAAATACATAAAAGAGCAGGAACTTGTTGCAACAACAATAGACAGAATTACAAAAGAGCCCTGGATTAAACTGCCGAAAGTCTTTGGCGAGCACAAAGGTATTGCAAAAATAGATTATGCAAAAGGCGACTTTGCGGAATATATGAATAAGCAGTTCAATAAAGGTTTTAACACAACAACAATGTCCGGCCTTTCAAATTCTGATTTGTCTGCACTTGCAAAAAACACCTCAACTGCCGCAACAATATGGTTCCTTATGACAGATAACCATAACATGGTAATGCAAAAATCAAACGGTGAAAATAAAGAACAGGCCGTTACAAAAGCAAAAGAAAGACTTGTACAGGAAACCTCAAGAACTTTCTACAACGTAATGTTTATAAATCTGTTTAATAATACATTCAGAAGTCTTTATAACTCAAGCTTATTCGGTGCTCAGGCCGTAAATACAGCATCGACGCTGGTTGGTGAATATGTAAACAGAACAATGATAGGCATGCCTGTAGCAAGACAATCAAGAGACGAAATTCTTGATAAAGAATATAAACATATATCTGATCCGGGTATAAAAGGTAAATTCTTCAGATTTATGTCTAGACTTACAGGCAAAAAAGTTCTTTCACAAAGAACTCCGAATGAAGCGCAACAGAAACAAAATAATAAATAAAAAAGACCAACTTAATGTTGGTCTCTTTTTTATCTTTCAAATATCCTATAAATGTTTTTCAATATTAGAAACAATAGTCGTTTTGGGCATTAAACCGACAAGTCTTTCTACGGCTTTTCCGCCTTTGAAAACCAGAAGTGTAGGCAAACCGCTTACTGAATATTCTTTAGCTGTTTTAAGATTTTCATCGGTATTTAGCTTTACAATTTTTACTTTACCTTCATATTCCTGAGCGACTTCATCGAGCACAGGTCCCAGCTTTCTGCAAGGTCCGCACCATGGCGCCCAAAAATCAACTATAGTAAGTTCTGCTGAATTCACAACTTCTTGTTCAAATGTTGAATCATTAATATCCATAGCATTTGACATGATATCTATCTCCTCCTTAAATTACATCCTATAATGTATAAGATAATTCTACCAAAAAGTCAATTAATAGGCTAGTTATATATAAATATAAAAAAATAGTTGACTCATGAACTTTATTTGTTATGCTTAAGTAACAGTGATACTACGTTAGACACGTAATGGAGTTAGATTAGTAGAGCTTGCTCTACCAACTCTAAAAAAATTGAATATTATATGCCACGTTAGCTCCCTTGTGGAACGAAGTGGAACAGAGTCAGATTAGTAGAGCTTGCTCTACCAACTCTAAAAAAATTGAATATTATATGCCACGTTAGCTCAGTTGGTAGAGCAAGGGACTGAAAATCCCTGTGTCCTTGGTTCGATTCCGAGACGTGGCACCACTTTAAAGACAGCTTAGGCTGTCTTTTTTGCTTCTCGGTATCGAACCCTTGGTTACTGTAATTTTACGTCCATGTTGATTTGTGCGGATAGATTGATATTTTGGGGAAGTCCGCTTTGTGTGGGCTTTTTTAGGTCGGAATTTTAAGTATTCCAAAATAATCAAACAGCCGAACTGGACTTTTTTCGGACTGTACGGATAGATTGAGTTTTTCTTAATATAGCTGAAATACGCATCGATTTTGAAGTATACAAATAAAATGATTATTTTGGCAATGCCCAGTTCTGCAAATTTTAAGAAAAAATTTCTTTGAAGATACATTACCTTGTATAATATAAATAATATGAAGGATTATATAATATGAAAAAGAAAATATTAATACTATCATTAGCCATTATATTTTTATTAGCAGTATATATTGCAAAGGCAGTTTTACCCTATGAACTTGTTACCAGAGGAGTTGTCAAATATGAAAGGGGACTATATGAGGAGAGTATTGAATATTACAATAAGGCAATTAAATTAAAGTCCGATTTTGCTGAGGCGTATCTTAATAGAGGCAGTGCAAAATTCAAGTTATGTATGTATAAAGAAGCCCTAGATGATTGCAATAAGGCAATTGAACTAGAACCAGATTATGCTATAAATTATCATAACAGAGGTACTATAAAATTCTTGTTAGGCAAATCTGAAGAAGCGATAGAAGATTATAATAAGGGTATTGAACTGAAGCCAGATTCTGAATATTATCATAAAAGAGGTACTGAAAAAAGTCGTTTAGACTTATACAAGGAAGCTGTTGAAGACTACAATAAAGCTATTGAACTCAAACCTGATAATGCTGCATCTTATGTAATGAGAGGGTTAGTAAAATTTGAATTAGGTTTACATCAAGAGGCTATAAAAGACACAACCAAAGCGATAGAGCTAGAGCTTGATTTTGCTGGGGCGTATTATGTCAGAGGATTGGTAAAATATGACTTAGATTTATATCAAGAAGCTATAAAGGATCTCTCTATTGCGATTGAACTAGAGCCCAGTTTTGATGTGGCATATTATATCAGAGGATTGATAAAATATGACTTGGGGTTATATAAAGAAGCAATTAAAGATTACACTAGGGCAATTGAGCTTAAATTCGATGGACCTGTCTATCCTAAACTTGATGAGGCTGAAGCTTATTATAACAGAGGAAAAGCAAAAGAGTCGCTCGATTTAAGAAAAGAAGCACAAGAGGATTATGCAATAGCAGAACATTTTGGAAAGAATCTCAATAATGACAAGTAGAAATTCACACAGGGTGCAATTTTTTGCACCTTACATCACTTAAAGTTAATCCAAAATAATCAAACCATGTGAAAAATGAAATCAAACAATATATTCTTTTACACCCAACCTACAGACTACAAATAAATTTTAAAAAAGTGACAAAAAGAATTGAGAAAAATTTGTTCATTTATTTAATATTTTAAATTTATGTTGCCCAAAATAATCAAACCATCTGTAACAAGAAATCA
>CALUVO010000103.1 GCA_944324245.1 Candidatus Gastranaerophilales bacterium
CTCGCTACCTCTTGCAAATATGCCACTGGCATATTTACTCGGCAGAGTGTGTACCACTCCTAGCTTGAGGCGTAGGCAAACCGCAGGTGCGCCTTACGCATCAGGATGCCCTCGGGTACAAGCGAGGCCGCCTCAGATATCTTACTTAAGATAAAAAGAGCCGCAAAATACTATTGAAAGTTAGTGCGGCTCTTTTAAATTTTTCCAAAAGACTATTTTGTCATCTTATAGCTTATACCTGCCCGTTTCATACGTCTCAGGGCTTCTCTGAGTTCAGAAACAGGTCTTGTCAATGCAATACGGAAAAATCCTTCGCCGCATTTGCCATAGCCGTTTCCTGGGGGCACGACAACATGAGCTTTTTCCAGCATCACTGTTACAAACTCTTCAGAAGTAAATCCGTCTGGAACAGGAAGCCAGAGATAAAAAGTAGCTTTAGACGGAGAAACACTCCAGCCAAGGTCTCTTAATCCTTCCTCCATAACCTCTTTGCGTTCTTTATACATCTGATTAAGTTTTTCAATCTGTTCAGACGGAGCATTATATGCTTCTACAGCCGCTTCTTGAATTGCTTTGAATGTGCCGGAGTCAATATTGTTTTTGATAGTACCCAGTGCCTTTACAGCCTGAGCATTACCGCACACAAAACCAACTCTCCAGCCTGTCATATTATAAGATTTTGAATGTGAATAAAACTCAATTGCGCAATCCATAGCGCCTTCAACCTGCAGTACGGACGGTGCTTTGTAACCGTCATACGTCATTTCTGAATATGCCATATCAGAACAGAGCAAAATATCATACTTTTTACAAAAATCAACAGCCTTTTTGTAAAAATCCAAATCCGCAACTGCTGCTGTAGGATTATTGGGATAATTTAAAAACATAAGTTTTGATTTTTTTGCAATTTCCTCCGGTATTGCGTCAAAATCAGGTAAAAATCCATTTTCTGCTTTTAGCGGCATAGAATAAGGCGTACCGCCTGCAAAAATTGTAGCATTTTTGTAAACAGGATACCCCGGATCAGGAACAAGCGTGTAATCTCCTTCATCAACAAAAGCAAAAAACACATGCGCAATAGCTTCTTTTGAACCTATATTGCAGAGCATTTCAGTGTCGGGGTTCAATGTTACGCCAAAACGTTTTTTCATCCAATCGCAAGATGCTTTTCTGAATGCTTCTGTTCCGTTATAAGGCGGATAATCATGGTTTTTCGGGTTATCTATTGCTTTGTGCATAGCTTCAACTACTGACGGAATTGTAGGGGTATCAGGGTCGCCTATGCCGAGTGATATAATTTCATGTCCTTTTGCCTTTGCTTCGGCAATCTTTCTGTCAATCTCCGCAAATAAATACGGAGGGATTTTATCAAGTCTTTGCGATTGTCTCATATTAAAACTCCTTTATATGATATATGTATCAAAAATTATATCACAAGACATACTACCAAAACTATTTTGTTGCACAAATAAATTGTCCGAGAAAAATTTGTGATGATTTTAATTTACTAATAAATATATTATAATAATTTATCTGCAAATCATTTGTGTTTTGAAAGGAGTAATAATGGATAATCAGCCTAAAAAGGGAATTAATAAAAAGGTAAAAAAGTTTTATATAGTACTGGGGATGCTTCTTATTCTGCTTATACCGATTGCCTTTATGAGCGGAATAGTACGGGACAGAGAGTCTTATAAAAATGAAGCCGTGAACAATGTAAAACTCTCATGGGCTGATACACAGACCGTCATGGCGCCTGTTTTGACATTGAATGTTCCTTCAAAAAAAGGAATCACTAAAAAACAACTGCAATTGAATGACTATGAAGCAGAGATTGAAGTAAAGACGCAGACCCGCAAAAAAGGTATCTTTACTGTGCCTGTTTATACGGCTGATGTTGAATTGAAAGGTGATTTTATAAATTCTTACGGAAAAATAAAAAATATACCCGCCGAGTTATCTTTTGATGTAACGGATTCAAAAGGCTTTGTATCACAGCCGGAATTTAAGCTGTTGTCTGATAAATTTGCAGCAAATACATCTAAAAAATACACAAAAATCTTGAATACAAGCGCAAAAACAATCCCTTTTGAAATAAAATATCAAATACGGGGTATAAATAAGATTTATGCAGTCCCCGGAGGATTAAATAACGAAATAGAAATAGAGGGAGACTGGAAAGACCCTTCTTTTGACGGTGATTTTCTTCCGTCTGAAAGAGAAATAGCAAAAGATTCTTTTGAAGCAGAATGGGAAATACCCGCTATTGCAGCGTCTTCTCTGGTACAGCCAAAAGCCGGTGTCTCTTTTTTAACGCCTGTCGATAATTACAGAATGGCATCTCGAGCAGTCAAATACGCCTTTTTGTTTTTGTCTTTGACTTTTCTTTCATTTTTTATATTTGAAATTGCTTCGGAAAAGAAAAAGCCGGTGCACCAGCTGCAATACCTTATGATGGGTGCTGCAATGCTTGTGTTTTACCTGCTTTTAATATCTCTGTCCGAGTTTTGGCCTTTTGCTCTTGCCTATACAATCGCAGCACTGATGACAATAGGATTGATAAACACCTATACATATTTTGTAATAACTAAAAAAGAAAACGTAAAATTTACCGTTCTAATAACAATAATTATGGCATTACTTTACGTTTTCCTTTATATATTGCTTATGCTGCAGGATTTTTCACTGTTGATAGGCAGCTTTGTGCTATTTTTGATAATGGCGCTTGTTATGTATTCAACAAGAAATGTTGAATGGAACAAAGACGAGGATTAGTCTTTTTTAACAATTGAATGAATACCAAGCCCGATTAAAGCACCTGCTGCAAGACCGACTGCAGCACCTTTTGCTATTCCTCCTGCAAGATATTTATACATTTTTGCCATTTTGGTTTTAGCAAGAGATGTTGTTTCCTGCATTTTTTTTGCATCAAAAGCACCTGCTTCAGACAATTTATCCTGAAGATTTTTGTTTAACTTCAAAAGAGCTTTATACATTTTAGGTCTCACGGAATTTGCTTCTTTTAGAGCTTGTCTAAAAGATTTTGTTCTTTGATTATAAGGTGTGTTTTGTATATCAACTATAGCCTGTTCTTTTTCTATTACTTTTTCAAAAATATCTGCTATATTTTTTACTACATTGTAAGTAGCCAAATCAAGCTTGCCTTCAGCAACAGCTTTTGTTGCATTAGAAATATTCAATGAATTTCTGTATCCTGTAAAAGTTTCAACTGAAGTAGGTCTCAGTTTTGAAATTTTATCAACAGCATTTTGTCCCGGATGTTTAAGACCGTAAACAGCACCGCCGATTCCGCCAGCTATACCTGCTGTAAGCGCATAATTTTTTTGAGATTTATTTATTTCCATTTTTATTTGCCTCTTTTTATTTTAGATATTTACTTTTTGTTTAATCAAATAACAATTATACAAACATAGTAAACAAAATAATTTGTTATTTTTCAATAAAAAAATTAAATAATGTAACAAATAAAAATATATGTAAACAAATGTAAAGACAGTGATTGTTAAAATAGCAAATTTCGTTTTTTTGTCTTTTGTATAAAAACAAAGGATGCAAGATATGTATTTAGTAAACAATAATTATTCTCAAATTAGTTTTGGACATTTGATACCCAAAAAAGACTACAAAGGAACTGTCTTAAAACTTACAAAAGAAGATAAAGCAAAAATAGCTGTATTACAAAAAAATATCAGTGATTTAGAATATGAATTATACCGACTGTGCAGATATTTTGAATACAAAAAACCAAATCCTGATTCAGATTATTTTTATATAAAAGCAGATTCTATTAGAACAGAAATTGAAATGTTAAAAGAAGAAATAAGAAATATAAAAACAGAACGGTTGAAAAAACAAAAATTTCATATAGTCAACTGACTCCGACTACTTGTTGAACCTGTGCAATAAACAAGTTCGTTGTTTAATAATAAGTCCGGCACAGCCAACAAGTGCATGGGGTCACTTCCGTAAAATGCTAGACTT
>CALUVO010000104.1 GCA_944324245.1 Candidatus Gastranaerophilales bacterium
CTGTCTTGGATTTTCTTCACGCTCAACACTGTCATTCGCTGCGCTGTCGCTTCTGCTCATTTCGTGTCTCGCTCCCCGGACTGGGTTCGGATTCCGCCCTCACACGGCGTCCGTCCGAAAATCCGCTGTCTTGGATTTTCTTCACGCTCAACACTGTCATTCGCTGCGCTGTCGCTTCTGCTCATTTCGTGTCTCGCTCCCCGGACTTTGTCCGTCCGGTCACTATTTACAGACCTTAATTTTTTTTTTATTATTTGTGGTTCAGCCGTGACGCCATTTTCTTTAGCTCGCCTTAGCTCGCTAAGAAAAGAAGGCAAATCCGCTGTCTTGGATTTTCTTCACACTCGGACAGTTTCCAATCTTTATACTGCACGGAGATACTTCGTATCTCGCTTAGCTCCTCACATAAAATATGACATTTAGTCATATTTTACTCGCAGAGTGTGTACCACTCCTAGCTTGAGATGCAGGCGAGTTTACGAGCCGTACATATCCAGGATACTCTTGAGTACAAGCGGGGCCGCCTCAGACATTATCAAGTGTTGGTTAAACAGATTTTTTAGTTAATACAAAGGGATTTGTAGAAGTATTGTTGTTTGCTGCAGTGGTTGTTGTTGAGGTTGTTGTCTTTGTATTAGCTGTAGTAGTTGTTGTGTTGTTATTTGAATCTGTTGTCTGAGTTGCAGACGCTGCCTTGGCGAGGTTTTGCCATCCGTATTTATCACCTTTGTTAATGAAAGCTAATGTTTTATTAATTTCATTCTGGAATGAAGCTTTTAAATAGCCTGGCATTTCAGATTTTTCTTCTGTCTGATTGTTTGCTGCCTGTTGCTGCTGGCTAAACATAGAAGTTAGTTGTCCTGCTCCGTTAAGTGCATTCTGACCAATACTGAACAAGCTGGAGAGTTTTGAATTACCTGCATTTTGTCCTGTTGCAGCTGTTTGAGTTCCCTCTTCGCCTTCTTCAAGATTTTTAAGAGTTTCTTCCAGTTTCTGGCTCAAATCCTGAGATTGTTCTTCAATCTGCCCTTTTACAGCTTCATATGCTTCTTTTTGCTGTGCAAGTTCTGTTTGTGCTTCCTGAACTTTTGCATTAGCTTCTGTCACTTTTCTATCAGCTTCTTGCAATTTCTTTTCAGCTTCTTGCAATTTAGCTTCTGCTGTTTTTAAAGCTTCTTCATCTTGTTCCAATTTAGCTTTAGCCTGGTCTAGTTCAGCCTGAGCTTTTTCTTTTTCTGCTGTAGCTTTTTCAAGCTGAGCTTCAGCGAGTTTTACTTCAGCTTCAGCTGCTTTTTCTGCTGCTTGGGCTGCTGCAAGAGCTGTTTCTGCTGCTGCAACAGCTGCTGCTGAGAAAGGAACTGCTGCTTGAGCTGATGCAAGAGCACTTTCTGCTGCACTCACTGCTTCTTTTGCAGATGTCAGTTGTGCTTCTGCACTTTTCAATTGGCCTTGTGCTGCGGTTTCAGCTTGTTCTGCTTTAGTAAGAGCAGTTTCTTTAGTTTTTACATTTTTTTCAGATGCGCTCACCGTTTCTGCTTTTTTCTCTTTATCAGCTGAAGCAGTTTCTTTTACACCTTCTGCATTAGTCTGATTTTCTACTGCAGCTGTTTGTTCGTTTTGCGCAGCTGAAACATTGCCTTCAGAAGCGGTAACATTACCCTGTGCATTCACAACCGGAGCTGTAGATTCTGCATCTAGACTTTTTACTCCGTCAAGTGCGCTTGAAACAACATTTTTATCATTGCTGCCTAAAGCTGCATTGCCTGTTTCAATTTCTGAAACCTCTTCACTGCCACCGTTGTTGTCAGAAACAGCTTGTGTTGATGATGATGAAAAAGAATATTGTTCGCCTATCTGGCCATAGTTGCCATTGCCGAAACCTAAATTATAATTATTGTTATTTGAATTTGTTTGCAAAGTTGTTGGTAAACTTGCATCAAATTTAAAATCTATTTTAGGTAATGAAAAAGGAATTTTATTATAACTGTAATCTCCACTCATTGTCTTACTCTCTTTCTTTCATTTACTTTCTTATATATATAAACACAAGAAATTGTAAATAATTGACAAATTAGTATATAATTTTTATATATTATTTACATAACTTCACAATTGGCAAACAGTGTTTACCATACAAACAAGCAAATTTTATAAAACACAAAAGCAGGCACAATTTTATGCCTGCTTTATTTAATTTATATAAGCAGTGACTGCTCAAATACTCAAAGCAGCTGCTGCAACACAAGATAGAGTCAATTATTCATTGATATCTTTTACGCTTAAAGCAATTCTGTGTTCTTGAGGAGTGAATTTTTTGATAAGAACTTTAACTTCGTCACCGTTTTTATATACATCAAACGGATTTGCGTTAGAGTCTTGCATTTCCGCTACCGGAAGCAATGCTTCTACTCCTGGGAATATATTGATAAACGCACCAAAAGAAGTAACTTTATTTACTGTACCTGTAATAATTTCGCCTTCTTTGAATTTATCTTCGATTTCCTCCCAGGGATTGTCACCGATTCTTTTCAAGCTCAAGCTGATTCTCTTAAGATCTTCGTCAATTTTGAGAACTTTAACTTCGATTTTTTGACCGAGTGTAAGCACATCGGAAGGATGTTTGATTCTCTGCCATGAAATTTCAGATATAGGCAGAAGTCCGTCTACACCGTTAATATCGATGAATGCACCGAAATCTGCGATTCTTACAACTTCACCTTCGACTATCTGGTCAACTTCGAGGTTAGAAATAACTTCATCAACAAGCTGTTCTCTTTGTTCTGCAAGAGCCTGTCTTTGTGAAAGTATAAGTTTGTTTCTTTTTGCATCAGCTTCAAGAACTTTAACTTCAATTTCCTGATTCATAAGACCGTCAAAAGGCATACCTGTTCTCAATTGAGAAGCCGGAATAAATCCTCTTAAATCTTCTACTTCTACAATTACACCGCCTTTAACAAGAGAAACAACTTTTGCGGTAATTGTTTCACCGGAAATTTTAGCATTTTGCAGTGTCTGCCATGCTTGAGCACAAGCAACTCTTTTAAGAGAAAGAATCATACCGCATTTTTCTTCTTCTTCTTCTTTTAAGATATAAAATTCTTTGCAATCACCGATTTTTAATTCTTCTGCCTGAGAAGAAGGGATTTCTCTTTCTGGCAAAAATCCTTCGGATTTTGCACCTATGTCAACAAGGTATCCGTCTTTTTCTTTTTTTACAATCTGACCTCTTACTACATCAGCCACGCTTAACTTTGATGTGAAAGATTCTTCCAGCAATCTTTCGAATTCATCCATTTCTTTTTCTTTTGTTACCATTTTGTGTTTTTCCTTTCGTTAATAATTATTTAATTTATTCATAACATTTGCAATTATCATATCGGGCGTGGAAGCTCCTGCCGTGACACCGATATTCTGTGCTGATTCAATCAAACTATTATATTTTTCAAGTTCATCATCTGTTTCTATATGTATTGTTCTGGTGATTCCTGATAAAATTTCTGCAAGATGGGTTGTATTTGCACTTTTTTTGCTGCCTACAACCACCATCAAATCCGATTCTTTAGCAAGATTTTTAGCTTCAGCCTGTCTCATAGATGTGGAAGCACAAATTGTATTAAAAACTTTTATTTCCCTGGCAAAAGGCAGCAGATAATTTACTACACTCTGGAGATTTTCTATACGCTGCGTTGTCTGCACGACAACACCTATTCTTTTATGTTTTTTTATTTCGTCTTCATATTCTTTTAAAGAATCGGTATCAGGTGCGACTATTACATGCTCACCATGAGTCTGCGCATTTGCTTTTATTGCACATACCTCAGGATGTTCGGGTTTTCCGACAATTATAAGAAGAAAGCCTTCTTCTACAAGCTGTATTGCCTTTTGCTGGACTTTTTTTACGTCCAGACATGTTAAATCTACTATTTCATATCCTTTTTGTTTTACTTTTTCAAAAACCTCGGGTGCTGCTCCGTGGCTTCTTATTATACAAATACCATCACCGTTATCAGGCAGTTCATCTACCGTGTGTATACCGAGAGAAGAAAGTTCATTGATAACATGCGAATTATGTATTAATTCGCCAAGAACAAAAATTTCTTTCTCAGGATTTTCTTTTTTTAGTTTTTTTGTTGTTTCAACGGCTCTTTTTACGCCGTAACAAAAACCTGCCAGTTTCGCCAGTTTAATATTTTTTTTCAAACGTTAATACGTCCAATCTTTAAGCCTCATGTGAATAATCACATGGTAATATTACAAATAACATAAACATTTTTTATTTACAACATGCACTGTTTAGGACTTTGCCTGAGGCGTCCACATGCAATTTAATTAAGCGCCTTTAAAAAATTATACACAATTTTTAAAAGTTTGGAATTATTTTTTATTAAAACATTAATTTCGTTAAGCATTTTTTCTTCACTGACTTCATTAAAATGATAAAACTCCCACGGCTCTACATCCATGACTGCAGACAATTTTTGCAAAGTATCAACAGAAGGTGCAAATTTCCCTGTTTCTATGTTACTCAAACTCGGTACCTCAAGACCTATAAGTTCTGCCAGCTTTTCCTGTGTCAGATTTTTGCTTTTTCTTATCTGTTTTATTTTTTTACCTAATGCCTTTTTTATTTCAATCATTAATTCACCTGTTTATCTGTTTTTTATTATTTGTGTAAAACAGATTTTTTATAATAATGTACAGGCTTAATTTACATATTGAAAATTAATGTTTAAATATATATAATATAGGGTATATTAAACTTATACATTAATTATCTTTACTGTCATTAAAGTATTACTTAATATAGGAGCTTGTATGAAAAAAGAAACGAACAAAAAGTATGCATTTTCGCTGGCTGAAGCACTTATTACACTGTTGATAGTGTGCATAATTACACTCGCATCTATTCCGGTATTAACAAAGAAAAAAAGGAAAATGAGCGATGCGCCGCACGGTCAGTGGACATGCGAATATAACGAGGCTGGCAAACACATCTCATACTCACAGGATGCACCGACTCCTGTTGAAGGCGATTACTGCGAATTTGTGCCGCCCGCAAGAGCTACTAACTTTACAATTCAGGCTGTCGGCGGCGGTGGCGGCGGCGGTGCCGGATACAGCGAACTCAAACTTGATACATTCTATCCGGGAGACAATAGAACCGTTGAATTTCTTGCAAATAATATATATGAGATTCTTTTGATTGGAGGCGGCGGTGGCGGCGGCGGCGGAAACGACGAACGCGGCGGTACAAGAGGCTATGGCGGCGGCAGCGGAGCTTCTGTATATTTTAAATTAATTCCTGAATACAATATTTCCTATGCAATCAAAGTCGGTACAGCCGGAGGAGGCGGCGGCGGAGATGATGGTAAACACAGCGCTGCTTCCGGAGGAGACGGCGGAACTACTTCGTTTGGCAACATAGTTTTTGCAGGAGGCGGTTCCGGCGGTGAAGGTGTACAATATGACCGCGGACCACGGCCATGCTTGTATAATGCACCGCCTATTAGTAGCCTGAGATGTACCCCCAAGCATTGCAATGAAGGGAAAATAAACTGTGAATGGGGACCCGATGGTATATGTTATCGTAACACAAGAAACGGCTGTGGAGGCAAATACCAGTTTTTAGATCCTGCAGGCAGCTTTAAAATGGAAGGATTAGATTACCGTAACGGAAAAAATAGCAATCAGCAGGTACTGTACACTCAGAGCAACTATATGGCCCTTCTTGTCACAAATCTGCTTAGAGCAACATATTCATTCCCGAAAGAATCAGCCGGTGATGCTTACAATAACACAGCAATACAACAAAACTACGCCGGTGCAGGCGGTTACGGCGGACAGGGTAAAAATGGAGCCGGTGTAGGGGGTTACGGCGGATATGCTGCCGTAAAAGCCGATATATTGACAGCCGGTTCAGCCGGAAGACCGTCTGAAATGGTCATATTTCCTGTTGTAACTATTGATGAAAAAGTAGTCAAAGTCACTCTGGGTAAAGGCGGCAAAGGCGGGAAAAATATCTTTACCGAATACAGTCACACTCTGACAGAGCCAACTGCGGGAACAGCTACAACTGTAGGCAATATAATCACCATACCCGGCGGTCAGGCAGGTGAAAATAGAAAACTCTATCCTTCGTCTAAAACTGCTTCTTATATTGCAGGTGAAGATGGTGCTATATCAGGCCTGGATTCTGACCTCGGCCCTTCTTACGGAGGTCGCAGACAGAAAGGTAGTTCTGCAACGACTTCTAATGCAGAACCTGCTCTCGTCCCTGGCGGCGGCGGTGGTGGCGGCGGTGCCAAACGTTCTACCGACTATGGCAGTACAGCATACTCTGATGTCTTTTCAGGCGACGGAGCAGACGGCGGCAACGGAAAAGTCATTATTAAGTGGTAAAAAATAAAAAAGTTTCTAAACATGCTCCTTATATAGACAAAAAATGCGTGTTTAGATTATTCTATAGGCCCTTTGTGCAGAGAGGGCCTTTTCTTTTTGTGTTTATTTCTGTACTTGCCGCAGATTCTTCGGATTCTGCCTTCAGGATGATGAAAAAGTCTGTCATTCTGAAGCAGAAAATGTGCATTGCTGCAAAAATATTGCTGTGTTCAAAATCTTATCAATCTGATATGTATATCAAAAGCCGGTAAGATCCTGAGCTCGCTTCGCTCCTCAGGATGACAGTTTTTAAAATACAGGGGGCAAGGGGGTACGGGGGCGGCACGCCCCTGTTGCAACCTCGATTAGAAACAGTTGTGTTTTGAGGCAATTTTTACAGCAGCCTGTCGCTGAAAATTGCCATTAAAATACTTACTGTTTCTTTTGAACAAGCGTGTTTCTTTCTTTGCTTGAGATGTAGGCGAGGTACGAGCCGTCTTACACTTCATGTGCAGCTTCGCTGCTAATTAAATTTCTCATAATAAATATTATCACTAAAAATCTGTCATCGAACTACGCAAAATATATAGGAATGACTTAAAATTCAATCTATATAAAATTTTCATTGACCAAATTTTCTCGGGTGATACAATATACTTATAGTCATTCCGGGATCGTCTAACGGCAGGACAGGTGACTCTGGATCATCTAATCGTGGTTCGAATCCATGTCCCGGAGCCATAAAAAGACCTCTTTTTGAGGTCTTTTTTGCGATTAAAAATTTACCTCCAAAATAAAAAGACCATAACATAACGGGTAATTATCGCAAATACAGAAAATGCCACATTGAACCCGACTGGCTTTTAATTTACAAAATAGAAAGCGATATCCTTATTCTGACATTAGTCCGTACAGGTTCTCACAGCGATTTATTTAAATATTCCTGCAAATTTATTCTTGTTCTCCGGCAGATTCTGATGATTCTTCGGATTTTTCTGTCTGATGAACAGCTTCTTCAACATCAACAAAAGGAGTTTCTTTGTGCATTTTTATGCGGGAAATCCTTCTGCCGTCTATTTCAAGAATGGTATAAGTAATATTTTTGTCTTCTATAACGTCATTCAATTCCGGCTCTCTGCCCAGAAGCCCGAATACATAACCGCCAATTGTCTGAAAGTCTTCATTTGGTATATCTAAGTCAAATCGTTCATTGATATCTTCGATATCCATTTTGCAGGAAACATTCAATGTGCAATCATCTATTCTGACGACCTCGGGAGTTTCAACCTTGTCAAATTCATCATATATTTCGCCTACGATTTCTTCCAGAATATCTTCTATTGTAACAATACCTGCAATACCGCCATGTTCATCCACTACAGCAGCAATCTGGTTTTTTGATGATGTAAAATCACTTAACAAATCAGAAATAAATTTATTTTCCGGAACAATTAAAAGTTCTCTTGCCAGTGATTCTATAGAAAAACTCTCATCAATATTGTTGTTTTTTATAACTTTTAAAACATCTTTTGCATTAATAACCCCGATAATATTATCGACATTATCCCTGTATACAGGTATTCTTGTGTGTCCGGAGCTTATTATTAAATCCGCAAGAGTGTTTATGTTTTCTTCGACATTTACCATAAAGATTTCTGTTCTCGGCACCATGATTTCACGTACCACTGTATTTGCAAAACCAAAGAAATTCTTGAGCATTTTTGCTTCATGGCTGTCTATTGTTTCTATCTTTTCGCCTTCTTCTATGATTTTATAGAACTTTTCTTCCCAGTTGTCCTCGGCATCATGAGCCTGCAATTCTATGGTGATATGCGTAATATTTTTTATAACTTTTTTTATTTTACGCTCGAGCATATCCGCAATATCATCGGCATCTTTCATCTGTGTTTCGGGATCAACCTCTATTGTCATGTTGATAATCAAACCCGATGAGCCAAGATCAATTGTCTTTAATTCCACAACATCCGTAATACCATGAATAGTAGAAGCAACTTGTCTTATTTTCTCTTCAACATCAGGTTCTGCCGATTGCACGGTAAGACTGCTTACATTGTTTTTCAAAAGATAAATAGCAAGGAAAAACAATATAAAACCGATTATTATAGATGCAACAGCATCAGGCACATAAGCAATTTTTTCCGGCATAACAA
This sequence comes from Candidatus Gastranaerophilales bacterium, assembly GCA_944324245.1. Lineage (GTDB taxonomy): Bacteria > Cyanobacteriota > Vampirovibrionia > Gastranaerophilales > Gastranaerophilaceae > Limenecus. The sequence goes on from CALUVO010000104.1 coordinate 8,550, forward strand.
ATTTCGCCAGAGTAAGCGCAATAAATGCTATAACTACACCGGTAAACGCTGCTGTATCTTCATACCATACAAATTTTGTTGTGGGGCTTTTTACATGTCCTATATATTTTATGGAACGGAAGAATTCCTTTACGGGATTTTTTTCCTCAATACCTACTTCGTGCAAAACCGCTTTTGAGGCGCTTACTACCGCCCAAGCTTCAAACATAATACTGCATATAAGAGCAATAGCTATGGCATTGTAATGTGTAAGCAAGTCCTGTGCGGAATGTCCAGTAATAAGTTTTTCAAACCCGTGATATAACGCAACAAATGTACCTCCGAGCATCAGTATAGATGCAAACATTGCCCAGATATTTGCTTCCAGCCCGTAGCCAAACGGATGTGCATTATCAGCAGGTTTTGAACCTCTTTTTATTCCTACAAGCAGACAAATACTGTTAAAAGAATCCACACCTGAGTGGATTGCTTCCGCCAGCATTGCAGAACTTGATGAAAAGAAGAAGCAGATTAATTTTACAAGTGCTATCCCGAGATTTGCAATCAAAGCCTTAATTACGGCCATGAATTTGGAATTATCCACTTTTTCCTGATTTACTGTTTCAATAGATACAGAAACTTTTGTACTCTCGTTGTTATTAATATCTTCACCGGTTTTGACGTCTATATTATTACTGTCAGATGACATTTTCTATCCTTATTTTTTTAACAATATATATAATAACGGGAATTTATGCTATATGCAATAGTTTAAAAATTTGCCATATATTTGAATTTTCGGGGGAATTTTTAAATTGTTATAAATTGTAAAATATAACTTTGTCAAATAGCAAAAATTATTTTGTTTGGATTTAAGATTATAGTGTGTTATCAACTTATAGATAAGGGAGATTTATATGGACATCAACTCAATCAGTACTGTGACTTTGCCAAAAGCAGGCAATCTCGTTGCTGCAACTCAGGCTAAAATGGCCGCATCCGCTGCAGCAAAGGCAGCTGCTCCTGCCGCTCCTGCGCAAACTGCACCGGTATCACAGGCAGTATTAGCTTCACAACCGCAAGCAGCAAATGCAGATACTAATCAGGGAACATCTAAAAATTCCGTAAAAAGCTTTAAAAAAGCTATACCCTATGTTGCAGGTGCGATTGTACTTGCCGGGCTCGGATATTATGCACTAAGAGGCAAAAAGATAAATAAAAAGGCAGTAAATGAGGTTGTGGAAGAGGTTTCTCAAGCGGGTAAAAAAGCGGCAGAAGAGGCAGGGAGTGTAAAAACAGAAGCTGCTAATGCAGCAAACAAAGCAGAAACAACAGTTCAGAAAGCTGCAAGTAATGCCGAAGCTGCAGAACAAAAAGCAGAAACCGCTGCACAAAAAGTTGAAGAAAAAGCTGCTGCTAATGCAGCAAAATCTGAAGTAAAACCTGCAGAAACCGCTGCGCAAAAGGTTGAAGAAAAAGCGGCCGATAATGCGGCAAAAGCGGAAACAAAACCTGCTGAAAACACTGCTCCGAAGGCAGAGGAAAAACCAACCGCAGCAGAACAAAAAGCAGAAGCCAAGCCTGCTGACAATGCTGCTCCAAAGGCAGAGGAAAAACCTGCAGAAACCGCTGCGCAAAAGGCTGAAGAAAAAGCGGCCGATAATGCGGCAAAAGCGGAAACAAAACCTGCAGAAAACACTGCTCCGAAGGCAGAAGAAAAACCAACCGCAGCAGAACAAAAAGCAGACGCTAAACCTGCTGACAATGCTGCTCCAAAGGCAGAGGAAAAACCTGCCCCGGCAGCAGAGCAAAAGGTAGAAGCTAAACCTGCAGAAAAACCGCAGGAAAACGCTGCACAGGCAATAAATCTTGATAATAAAGAGATAATTGAAAAAATTAATAAAAACAAAAAAACGGACGAAGCGGAAATTAATAGAATTATTGGTGAAAACACGCAGGACGGGCATATTCTCTTTGACAAGATGAGACGTGTTGCTAATGACTTTACTGCTGATGAAGGACGAGGACCTGACAGATATCATAGAGCAGCAGATGTACTCGAAAAATCATATATAAGAGAATTTATCAAAACAGACGGTAATACTCAATCAGGACTTAACGCATTGTTTGACAATATGATGGCAGATGAACAATTGTTGTCTATATACAAACATCTTCCGCTTGAAGATACTGCCTGCAGACTCGATTTGCTGCGTAAAAACGAACTGGTAAACTGTAAAGCAGCTAAAGAAATGTCTCTTGATGAGTTTTTTGAAAAAGCTCTGGCAAAAGT
>CALUVO010000105.1 GCA_944324245.1 Candidatus Gastranaerophilales bacterium
AAGAAAATCCAAGAAGCGGATTTGCCTTCTTTTCTTAGCGAGCTAAGGCGAGCTAAAGAAAATGGCGTCACGGCTGAACCACAAATAATTAAAAAAAAATTAAGGTCTGTAAATAGTGACCGGACGGACGCCGTGTGAGGTCTTACCCCGAACTCAGTCCGGGAAGCGAGACGCAAAAACTCCTAGAGCACGATTGAGTATCGTGCTCTAGGAAGGAAGCTAAGTCAGAAGCAAAGCTTCTGCGTGCTGTATAGAGATAAATTAATTTTTATCTCTGTTAATGATTTTGTCATTATCTTTCCAGGAGAATTTTGAACGAAGTTCTTTTCCGACAACTTCAATCTGGTGTTCTTCACCTTCTTTTTCAAGCTGTCTGAATTTTTTCATGCCTGAATTATATTCATTTAGCCATTCAGTAGCGAATTTGCCATCCTGAATTTCTTTAAGAACTTTTTTCATCTCTTCTTTTACAGCAGGAGTGATAATTCTTGGTCCGATTGTCAAATCGCCCCATTCTGCAGTATTAGAAATTGAATATCTCATATCCGAAATACCGCCCTGATTTACAAGGTCAACAATCAATTTCATTTCGTGCAAGCATTCAAAGTAAGCCATATAAGGTGAATATCCTGCTTCAACAAGCACTTCAAAACCGGTCTTGATTAAAGCGGATAAGCCGCCGCATAGAACAGCCTGTTCGCCGAAGAGGTCAGTTTCTGTTTCTTCTTTAAATGTTGTTTCATAAATACCTGCTCTGCCGGCACCAATAGCTGATGCGTATGCAAGAGCTACTTCCTTTGAATCCCCTGACGGATCTTGATATACTGCAATAAGAGAAGGAACGCCTTTGCCTGCAAGATATTCGCTTCTTACAGTGTGTCCGGGGCCTTTGGGTGCTACCATAAGTACATTTACGTCGGCAGGAGGTACAATCTTTTTAAAGTGTATATTGAAACCGTGTGCAAACATTAAATATTGGCCTGCTCTGAGATTGGGTTTAATTTGTTCTTCATAAACTTTTGCCTGAACTTCATCAGGAATCAAAATTTGTATCAAATCAGCCCATTTTACTGCATCTTCAATACTCATAACTTTGAGGCCTTCTGCTTCTGCTTTTTTTGCGGAAGCCCCGCCAACTCTGGCGCCTATTACAACGTCTACACCGCTGTCTTTAAGACATGTAGACTGTCCATAGCCCTGTGAACCATAACCTATTACTGCAACTTTTTTATTTAAAATCTTGCTTTTATCGATATCTGCATCTGTGTAAACTTTTAATTCGTGTGACATTCTTCTCTCCTTATTAATGTACTCCGTGTGCAAGTATTTTAGCACAATTTTTAACTTCGTCCAATAATTGGTTGATATTTTTTGTCAAGAATGTTGTCTGTGATGCCCTCGGGCACAAGTTCAGCTGACAAATAATTTTGTCGGATTTGTAAATCCGACCTACGTTATAGAGATGCCAGCGGTACAAGCTAGGCCACCTCAGATATTATATGTTTATAGTAATTCTACTTTTGTAATAAACACTGGACAAAGAATTTTATTTGTGTATTAATTATAATGTATTAATCTATGACAATGTCATGAGGCAATTGTTAAAATGAGAATCAGAAAATACCAGAAGCGACAATTTTATACAAATTAGAAGTCTTCGCAATTAATTGAAAAGATTGCGGTATTTCCGCATGAGCATAGAAAGAATTTGTGAAGTCTTCTGATAAATTCGGAAGGCTTTTCTGTCTCTATATAAAAGATTAATGTTACAAATTATAAAAATACTTATATTTTTTAGCACAAAACATTATTCACACACGTTGAAACAACAAAGTTATACAAGGAGAAATAATAAAAATGTTTAATATCCGACGAAATACACAATCAAGAACAAACGGAAAAATTGTATTAGTTATGAACTTGGTATGGGGCTTATAATACACTGCCCCTGTGTATAAAGGAAAATTAGATGTTAATTAATAAACTTACAACAGCATTTGGCGATCACTCTTCATTATTACCCCTGTTTGCAAAAGATGTAGTAAATAGTACCGGTATGACAGCATTTTCTTATGATGCCGGCGGAAAAATAGAAGCAAAAGACAGATGTTGGGATGAATTTGGCACAATGGCTATCTGGATGGGTGGCTTGCCGATTTATAAATGGGTATATAACAACACAGCATATAAAATAGCAAAAATTAATCCAAACGTTGATTACAGACTCTTAAAAGATAAAGCACAGCTTTCAGTTGCACAAAAATATGCACAATCTTTGACTGACAGAGCTGATATTGCACAATCAATTGCAAAAGCTGCTGCTAATACAACAAAAACTAAATTCATGTTTTTAGGTAAATTTGCTGCTGCCACTGCATTGACACTGGCATCGTTCTTTACCCTTGTTAAAGTAAAACAGCATTACACTAAAAAAGAAATTGAAAAACAGTTTTGGGCAAAAAAATCTGCTCAAATGCAATATACAAATTCATTTGCACAGAGCCCTGCATTCAAAGCATTCTTGCCTGCTGAACAGTCAGACAAATCAGTTAAACCAAATAAAAATGTTTCTTTTAAAGGCTGGGCTGCTCTTGCTTCAAAATTAGGCAGTAAAGCAAAAGAAGCTATGTTTGATCCCGTTCAGAACCTCTTCGTTGTTGACGTTGGTATTTCAGGAGAAAGACTAGTTAATTCAAGAACGAAAACTGAATTTGCCGAAACATCTATAAAAGAAGGCAGTTTATTATTCTTCTTATACATTGCCGGCAAGTTTATACAGGACGGAATAGAAAAAGCCAGTGAAAAATTAGGCAAACCTATAGGTTTGCATGCTGAGGTTTTATCCTCCGGCTATATGAATGAAGCTATAAAATCAGGCAAAGTAAATGATGATATAAAAGCACTGAAGCCTCTTATAGATTCTGTAAATAATGCTAAAAATGCCTTAGAAGCAAATAAGTCTGAAGCAAACAAACTTGCTCTTGAAGAAACTAAGAAAGCTTTATTTGAATTTATTTACAATGCAAAAAATCAGGACAACACTGTTATTAAAGCTGCTAAGCACTCTAAAATCATTAAAACTATTGTTGATGGCAATTGGGTGGACAAACTCTTTAATAAAGCTAAAAATACCCATTTAATTGATCCTATGCAATACATTAAAGTCGGTGATATAGAAAGCGTTACAAACAATGTTTCCAAGCTTGCTGAATTTGCTTCTAAGCATGATAATATTACCGAATTCCTGAAAAAATGCAGAAATATGAAAATAGCTTCTGTTGCAGCCAATATGGGAATTTCCTGTTTATTCCTCGGATTGATTGTTCCTTATTCTATGATGAAATACAGACAAGCACATCAGAATGGAAAAAAAGAATTCCACGTACAGTCTGAAATAGAAAGACAGCTTGAACAAAGTTTTAAAGGAAGAGTTGCATAGATTTAATTTGCAAGAAGAGTAAATATTCTTTTTTCAGCTTTATAGATGAGAAGTTCGAGTTTTAATTGCTTTTGTTCGTCTTTATTTAGCTGTTTGCTTTTAAGCTTTGTCTCGCAATCCTTGATTTTATCATCCAGCTTTGTTGTTGTTTCATCAATTTTTGACTGTGCTGCAGGGTTAAAGAGGTTATCTTGATTTTCATCAATTATATTATACAAATCCTGTTTATCTTCAGCGCCGGTGAAGTCAGACGGTTTTGTATTAATACCGTTTATAACCTGAGTAAGAGAAGTTGTAATTTCTTCAGTATTAAAACCTGTTTCTCCCAGTGCAGAAAATGTTGAAATAAGTGCCATTAATATTTCCGATACAGAATAAAGTGTCATTATTTTAAATTGTGCTTCTTCTACCGTTGCTTTAATTTTATCTTCAAGAAGTTTTATTTGTCTGTTTGTATCGTCATCACTTAAAAAAGGATTATTTAATAGCATTGAAATTTGCGAAACATATCCTGCTATTGTTGATTTAACAGAACCTATTATGCTATGTACTTTTGAAGCAGCGTTTATTATAACTGTTGTCAATTCATTTGTATTCAGCTTTGACGCTATATTTACATTATCCGTCATTTTTTGTGCAATATCAGCAAGCGGTGCCATCTCCAGAGTGTAATCTTTGTTATTAGCATTACATTCGGCAACAGTAGACTTATTTTGAACAAATTGCATTTCATCGTTGTTTGTAACAGATGCAGCTTTATCGATTTTTGACAGATATGTGTTAGATGTTGGAAAAGAAGTTATTCCGCCGAATAACATATAATGACCTCCAGGATGTTTGTTCTTAATAAATATCGGTCATATATGTATGATACTTTAGGCTTTATTAAAATTTGTAAAAATTTTATATAGTCAACTGACTCCGACTACTTGTTGAACCTGTGCAATAAACAAGTTCAACATTTAACAATAAGTCTGGCACAGCCAACAAGTGCATGGGGTCTACCTCTCAGAAACAATACTTAATTGTTTCTTCGGCAGAGTCGTAAAATGCTAGACTTGGCGCCATTCGCACTCCGTGTACCACTCATACAAGCGAGGCCGCATCAGACAACTATTTTATGGGTCTATAAGCCTGTGTATAATAATAATCTTCTTTAAACCCAAGTCTTCTGTACATTTTTAATGCCGGATAGTTATCAGTTTCAGTACTTGCATTAACCTCAGAAAGCATACTTAAATGTTTATCGGTAAGTGATTTTACCGTATTATAAAGCATTGCCTCACCCAGTCCTTTTGAACAGTGTTCTTTGCCCATACCAATAAGCGGTATGTTTGCAATACGTCCAGCAGTGATATTAGCAAAACATATACCAACAGGCATGTCATTGTATAACAAAACGCTGGTGCAGTCGGGCAAAAATCTGCCGTATATGTCTGTCACAATCTTGTTTAAGATATCTTTGCTGCCTGCTTCTGATAAAAATCTTGGGTCAAATAGTGCATCAGATGTTTCTTTGAAAGAATTGTTGATGATTTTTACAATATCATCAATGTATTTTGAATCCCATTTTACAATGCTGTATCCGTCAGGAAGACTGCGTTGTTTGTATGCTTTAAAAATTTCTATGGATTTTATATTCCCAAATTCAAATCGTTCTACAGCAAGACCTATAAGCTTAAAGCCATATTTTATTATCTCGGGTGTAAATTCTTCCTGTGAACCTAACATCGGGTAAGTAACAACTTTTTCTTTAAGCAGTTCCTTATTCACTTCCAGAAATTTTTGCATTAGCAGTTTTCTTTTTTCATTTAATTTTTCTTCGCCAATGCAGTGTATCATATTAAGCTCTAAAGCTTCGCTTATTTCTGTCGTATAAACCATAAAAGCTGTTGGAATGTCATCCTCCATAAGGATAAGACATTTAATCAGGCCTTCATTGACACTTGCTGTAAAATCTTCGTAATCAAGAGGTTCAAGCTCAAACTTGTATTCTGAAAATGCTTTATTTTTAAAGTCATTATAGACTCCTTTAAAAATATTTTTGATATTGTCTGTATATTCCTGAACTTTATAGGTTATTGTTTCCGGCATTATTTTTGCTCCATTTTGTTTATATCAAGCATGTGATGCATTTTATTGGCTTTTGTACATAAATATCTGTAGTTATACTTCGTGCATTCTGATTCAACCTGTACACGTTCAACAATTTCAAGTCCGTAACCCTCAAGGCCAATGATTTTCTGCGGGTTGTTAGTAATAAGCTTAAACTTCTTAAATCCTAAATCAAGTAGAATCTGAGCACCGTCACCGTAATCTCTTAAATCAGAATTGAATCCAAGTGACAGGTTAGCCTGTACTGTATCTTCGCCCTGGTCTTGAAGAGCATAAGCTTTTATCTTATTAACTATTCCTATGCCTCTTCCTTCGTGATTCATTAAGTAGACAACTGCACCTTTACCGTATTTATCAATCATTTTCATTGAGTTTTGAAGCTGGCTATTACAGTCGCATCTGAGACTGTGGAATGTGTCCCCTGTAAGGCAAATACTATGCATTCTGACGAGAGGTATTTTATCGGACCCATCGTCCTTTAAAAGAGCCACATGCTCCTGCCCAGTAAGAGCATGCCTGTAGCCTAACAGCCTGAATGTTCCAAAAGCAGTAGGCAGTGTAACTTCTGCTTCTCTTATCATCAATTTTTCATTTTTTAGCCTGTATGCGATAAGCTGAGCAACAGTTATAAATTTCATATTGTGCTTATCAGCAAATTTACGCAAATCATCACGTCTTGCCATTGTACCGTCAGGATTAACTATTTCACAGCACACGGCCGCGTCTTTCAAACCCGCAAGTCTGCATAAATCAACAGACGCCTCTGTGTGTCCGACTCTTTCCAGAACTCCGCCCTCTTTTGCAATAAGAGGAAAAATATGTCCGGGCTGCCTTAAATCAGCAGGAAGTGTATCGTCATCTGCTAATAGTTTGAGCGTAACTGAACGGTCATAAGCGGAAACGCCGGTTGTAACACCGTATTTCGGGTCAGCATCAATGCTCTGGGTAAATGCAGTACCTTTTATATCTGTATTATTCTTTACCATAAAATCAAGACCGAGTTTTCTTGCTCTTGCTTTACTTATAGGTGCACAAAGTACTCCTTTGGCCTCGGTAATCATAAAATTAACGTTTTCAGGTGTTGCAAACTCGGCAGCACAAATTAAATCGCCTTCATTTTCTCTTGACTCATCATCTGCTACTATTACCATTCCGCCTTTTTTAATAGTTGCTATAGCATCTTCTACACTGTCAAAGCGAAAAGAAGTGTCCTTGTTAAATACATCCTTTATATTTTCAAGTAATGACATTAAATAAATCCGTTCTTCTCTAATAAATTCATATTGATTGCTGATGAATTATCTTTAATATTATCATTCGATAATAAATATTTTTCAACATATTTAGCCAGTATATCAGTCTCCAGATTGACTCGTGTTCCCTTTTTATAAAATTTAATACAGGTATTATCAAAAGTATGCGGAATAACTGCAATTTTAAATGTATTCTTATTTGTATCAAATACTGTCAAACTGATTCCGTCTATTGTTACAGAACCCTTTTTTACAATCTGTTTACACAGTGTATCCTGTGTTGTAAATGTAAATAAAATTGAGTCACCCGTTTTACTTATTTCTTCAACAACTGCTGTTCCGTCCACATGCCCTGTTACTATATGGCCGTTAAGCCTGTCTGAAAGACGCATAGCTCTTTCCAAATTAACAAAATGTCCTTTATTTATGTCATTAAAAGTCGTAACGGACAGAGTCTGCGCAGACGCAAAAACTTTAAAAGTACTCTGCGTTTTTGCAGTAACAGTTTGACAGGCGCCGTTTATTGCAACACTATCACCGATTTTAATTTCCTGCGCAAGTTTTGCTGATTCTATCTCAAGATACAATGCTCCGTCAGAAAATGAAGCATTAATAACTTTTCCTGTGTCTTCAATTAAGCCGGTAAACATAATAACAATTTAGCACAAAAATTACGACCTTAAAATATTAACTACATCTCTTGCCACTGCCTCGCCCATTGAAAAGCAAGAAGTCTGTATACGTAAAGCAGCCTGTGCACTAAAGTCAGATGACAGATGCCGTCCTGCTATATAAAGATTGTCAAAATCAACTGATTTTAGACATTCTATTGGCAGTTCGTAGTCAACTTTTGTGTGCTGCAGAGTTGAAGAATCTTTTTTATAAGAATGGATATCAATCGGGTAATCAGCGTGCAATACAGGATTATTATAAGTATTTCCGCTTAAAATATCTTCTTTCGTATATATTTTTTGACCTTTTACCCTTCTTGATTCTCTGATGCCAATCATATCGGCGATATTTGATATATATGATTGTTCAAAGCCCGGAAAACTCGCTTTCACGAAGGTATAAAGACGCCAAATCTGCTGTCTTGCCATTATAAGGGCTTTTGACCTTGCAAATGGGTCGAGAGGGTCTGTATCAGCATCTAAAAGAATTCTCGGACAGTTCAATGAAACAGTACCCGGCATAGAAGGCACTGTAAACAATTGGAAATATGACGCATCCTCTTCCTGTATAAGTCCTTTTGCTATACCTTCCTCAAATATCGGACGTAGTGCCCATTTTTTGTCTTTATCCCATGTGCACGCAGTAGAAAGGTGTATAGCTCCGTCAATATTGTATGAGGTTGTAACATTTCTGTCTTTGTCAAAATCCATAAGCCATCCGGAAAATTTTTGTAAGTCTATTCCCGAAATATGAAATCTTAAAGTCATAGGTTGTCGATGTGAAAAATTATCAAGAATTTCATTTTTTAAAATATAAGAAAAATTTCCATCGCCTGTTGCATCTAAAAAATAATTCGATTCGATATGTAATGATAACATTTTTGACATCAAACCGACCGACTGTACATGATTTTTATCATAAATAGCACCAACTATTTCTGTATCATATAAAATTTCACACCCTGTTCTTTCTAGCATGGTATCAAGCGCGATTTTGGCAAGTTCAGGATTAAACCAGCCGCTGTTTCCGTCTCCGTAAGTGATTTGTGCGTTATATTTCTGCAGTTCCTTTATAAAGTCGTTATAAAACTCGCAGTTTATATTCATTGTGTTTGATTTCATTGCGGGAATAACCAGCGCGGAAGTTATAGTACCGCCTAAATGAATATTTTTTTCAATTATAAGTGTTCTTAAGCCGTATTTTGTGGCAATGTATCCTGCGGCAACACCTGATGTTCCGCCTCCGCAAACTACTAAATCATACACAGGCATGTGTTTGCTCCTTTTTATTTCGTTTTATATACTGGCTTGACGATTCAAGATTCAAACATTTTTTTCTTTTCTCATGTTCCTTGAGTATTTCCTCGGAACTGCAACATAAATCTTTGTCTTTATAATAAACACCGGCTGCAGTATTTATTAATCCAATATCATAGCCGTCTAATTTATTTTCTATCAAATCCGGATATTTAGATGCAATCGTACCGCAGGGCCTTTTATCTTTGTCAAATAATTTTCCTACATAATAACCTGAGTTCAGCATTGCGTGTCTGACAGCAGCAGAATTAGAGTAAGTAACAAGTATGCAATTCAAAGAAGACAGTCTATACAATTCAATAAAAAATTCCAAAGACCATAAAGTAGGAAGTTTGGATGGCGTAAAAGCATCTAAAAATATAATATCATATTCTCCTGTAAGCCGCTTTATTGTATTTCTTGCATCATCAAAATATGGAGTTAAAACAAAATTGTTGTTTCTAAGGCATTTTACTGTCCTTTTATTGCGCTGCGATATACAATGATAATATATATTATGTAAGAAGGCTTCTAATATATATTCAGGTATATAAACATACCTCCCAAATAAAAAACGTTTGATAAATGCCCTGTAAAATGGCTCTAAAAATTTTATATTATTTTTATCACACAATATGCTCGATACAAGATTTGAGTCATTTGATATTTCGTCAAATAATGCATTAAATAGCATAAATGATATTTGCGGATACTGCTTAAAGAATCCGTCTTTTATAAATGGTGAGGTAAGAACAAGTTCTTTGTCATATTCAAGCAAATCTATTTTGATTTTTCCTTTATATTTTATTTGGATTAATTTTTTTAGCAGAGCTTTTGTATTATAGCCTATGCCATAACATATATCCAAGACTTTTATTTCTTGTTTTTTGATAAAAAATTTTCTTAGATTTAGCGGACGTACAAACTTGGCCTCGGCTTCCTCTTTTGCCCCGAATACGGAGTGGTATATATCGTCTGCATCGTAATTATACAACCCTGTAGAACCATCTTGAGTAAATATAAATTTATAGTGTTTATTTGAATCATTAATCATGTTTATTATTATAAATTTTATTTTGTTTTATGGATAATATTTAACATAATATTATCCATATATATATCGTGTAGTTATATAGTGATAATACTATACAAAAACATTCAAGTATTGTTAATTATTATCGTTATATATCGCATAGTAATATATTGATAAATTGATTTGCTGTTTAATACGTATTATCATTATATATCGAAACGTTATACATAAACTTTAAATTTTAAAATAAAAAATTATGATATTTAATTTTATTTTTTGGTGATGATGTAATACTTCACTTAAATTATATTTTAGTTAGAAAATATTTTGAGAGAGGGATATATTATGAAATCTATATCTATTCTTATGGTAGAAGATCATAAACTGCTAAGAGTTGGATTAAGATCGCTTTTTAATGATACAGATGATATAAAAGTCATTGCTGAAGCAGACAATGGCAAGGACGCTGTCGAGAAGGCTAAGGTAATGAATCCTGACGTTATTCTTATGGATATAGGTCTGCCTGATATTTCCGGTATTGAAGCCACAAAACGCATATTAGCCAATAATTTAGAACAGAAAATTATGATCTTAACCTCGCATATTGATGAAAAAGAGGTCATGGACGCTTTAAACGCCGGGGCTTATGCATATGTACTAAAAGACATAAATACCGAATTTCTTACAATGGTTATAAAATCAGTGAATAAAGGCGCTATTTGGCTTGATCCTCAGATTGTACCCCTTATAAGGGACAAATCATCCTGTTTTATACCCCAGAAACAGAATTCCAGAGCAGCCTTCAGAGCCCAGCATGCTAATTTAACAGAAAGAGAATATGAAGTTTTAAAGTTGGTAGTAGACGGGCAATCAAACGCTGAAATTGCCTCTACATTAACGATTAGTGAACATACTGCAAAAGCACATGTTTGCAACATAATACAAAAACTTGTTGTTGATGACAGAACACAGGCGGCTGTTAAGGCTATTAAAGAAGGTCTAGTTTGATAACTTTTGTATTAATGAATTTATGACATCAACTGCATCACATTCTATTGCAAAATCAGCAGAATGCATAATAGGAGCATCTTTATCAGTGTTTACGGCAATTATCTTATCAGAATTTGTAATGCCGGCTGTATGCTGCATAGCGCCTGATATGCCAAAGGCAATGTATAATTTAGGTGATACAGAGTTTCCTGTTTGTCCGACTTGAATATCTTGAGGCGCCCATCCCTGCTCTACTGCTGCTCTTGATGCAGCAGGTTTTGCTTTTAGCAATTCTGCCAGCTTGTAAATTAAATCAAAATTTTCTTTTGTTGTTAAGCCCAAACCTCCTGCTACAATTACATCTGAACAAGTCCAATCCTCGCTTACCTGTTTATAATCAATAGATATAATTTTAGGATTATCGATAAATTCAGTAATATCAGGGGTAATATAAGTAATATTCGGAGTACATTTGCATAAAGATGCACTATATTTGAACGCTCCAGATCTGACAGTGGCAAAATTGGGAGTTGTTTTTGAGGCTATAGATGCCATCAATTTGCCGCCATAAGTTGGTCTTGTAGCAATAAGATTAGCTGCATCATCAATCTGTAAATCCGTACAATCTGCCGTTAGTCCGATATTAAGCTTTGATGCCAATCTTGGTGCTATATCACGACCGTCTTCTGTAGCGCCTATTAATAGTATTTCAGGCCGATTGTCAAAAATAAAATCAGCAAGAATCTGTGCATAAAGTGATGTATTTTTTGTATTTAATAGTTCATTTTGCACAATAAATAAATTTTGAACATTCAGTTCTCTCAAGTCATCTAGCGCTGCATTAATTGATTCTTTGTCTCCTAAAACAATACCGTCAACATTAAAACCTCTAAAATTATGCAAAGCATGTGAAATAATTTCTTTTGAAACTTTTGCTGCTTTGTTATTATCAAGTTCAATATATATAAGTGCTTTATTTGACATTTTAAACCTTACATTTTTTTATTTTATCCAGAATAAAATCGGCACATTCATTAGCTGACAAGTTTTCTAATACTTCATTTGAACGTTCTATAATTGGCCGATATGCATTTTTAACCTGAGTCGGCGAACCTTTTAAACCTGTTTGTTCAGAAGATATATTAATTGCTTCAGCATCAAGAATTTCTATTTCCGATTTTTGTGACTTAATATAATCAGCTATCGACGGAAGGAAGTTTGTGCTATTAACCTTGCATGCTATTAACGCAGGATAACTAAGCTGTAATCGCTGTTTATAAATACTTGTTTCTTTAATCAGTTCTATATAAATATCATTTGCATCTACAATTTCTGTGATATTTGTTGCCTGAGGTATATTTAATTTTTGAGCAAGACTTGACGGAGTTTGTGCTGTATCACCGTCTATTGCCTGCTGTCCGCAGATTATAAGGTCAAAGTCAGGAACTTTTGCTTCTATAAATTTAGATAAAGTATTAGCAGTAGCCAGCGTATCCGAACCGGAAAATTTTTTATCAGATAATAAATAAGCTTCATCACAACCTAAAGCTATTGCTTCTTTTAAAGAGTCTTTAGCTTGTAAAGGCCCCATTGATACAGCTATAATCTTTACATCAGTTATAAACTTTTTTATTGCTTTTGCAATATGGATTGCACCATTATCATACGGGTTAATAATTGAATCCAGTCCTTCTCGCTGCATAGTATTATGTTCCGTCCATTTTATGTCAGCCGTGTCAGGAACCTGTTTTATACAAACTACAATGTTAAATGTCATTTATAAAATATCCAATCCAAAATCTAACACTGGTGCCTGCGCTACTATTGCGCTTGTCGAAATAACATCAACACCGGTTGAAGCAATTTCTTTTATAGTATTTATTTTAACATTTCCGCTTGCTTCTACAATAGCCTTGTGATTGATTAAGTATACGCATTTTTTCATTTCAAGCGGAGTCATATTATCCAGCATTATTATGTCACAACCCGTAGCTAGTGCTTCTTCTACCTGCTCATAAGTATCACATTCCACTTCGATTTTATGTGTGTGTGAAATATTTTGTTTGATTTTATTTACTGCATTTGTTAGTGAACCCGCATGCATTATATGATTGTCTTTAATCATCACACAATCACTTAAATTAAACCTGTGCAGCTTTGCACCTCCTGTCATAACAGCATATTTTTCAAACATCCTAAACCCCGGTGTATTTTTGCGGGTATCGGTAACAAAAGCGTTATACTCGCCTATAGCATCCTGATAACGTTTTGTTTCTGTAGCAATGCCAGACATTCTTTGAATGTAGTTAAGAGCAGTTCTTTCGCCGATTAATACAGCTCTTGCAGGTCCATCAATCTTTGCAAGAGTTGTGCCAGATTTTACAAAATCTCCGTCATTACAGAAAAATTCAATCTCTACGTCTTTAGAAAGTATATCAAATACTTTTTTAAATACATTTAATCCGCAAACTACAGCATCACAGCGTGTATTAAGATAAGCTGTTAATGTATCTTCATCTGAATACAAAAAATCTGTAGTAATATCGCCAAAACCGATATCCTCTTTAAGAGCATTTTTAATATGTTCTTCCACAAGAAAATCATGCAGTAACTTTTGAGTCATCGGCGAAATCCTCTTTATGTGCTGCAACAGTATTGCTTATATTATTTTGTTTTGTTTTAATTGTATCAGCTCTGTAATGAGCACCTATAGATTCTTTTCTGTCTAAAGCGGCATTTATTATTGATTTTGCAACATAAATCATATTTCTGAGTTCATATTCATCAATAGAGTTACATTTATCTTTTTCATTGAAATCAGTTTCTATTTTATGAATTTCTGTATTTGCTCTTATCAAGGAACTTTCTGTTCTTATTATGCCCACATTATCCCACATTACTGTTTTTAATCTGTTTTTAAGAGATTGAATATTCTCTGTATCTAATAAATCAATTTCATTGTCAGAGTATTTTTTAATAGTATGTATAATTTTTTCGTCAATTATGTTTGAAGTTTGTAATGACTCTTTTGAAAGAATATTGACAAGCTCATAAGCCGAAACTACGCATTCAAGAAGTGAATTGCTGGCTAATCTGTTTGCACCGTGCAAGGAAGTGCACGCTGCTTCACCTATTGCATATAAGTTTTCTATAGATGTTTTGCCGTTAATTTCTGTTTTTATACCACCCATACAGTAATGTGCAGCAGGTGATACGGGTATATAATCTTTTGTAACATCAACACCGCTGTCAAGGCAGCTTTTATATATATTAGGGAATCTTTTTTTTAATTTTGAAATTTCAATAGCAGAAGCATCCAGATATACTTTGTTGCCTCTGGAAAGTTGTGAATATATTGCGCGTGCAACTACATCTCTCGGAGCAAGATCTTTTTGGGGATGACTTTCCATGAAATATTCACCTTTGTCATTTATAAGTTTCGCACCTTCGCCTCGCACAGATTCTGATATAAGAAATCTTGAATCATCATTTTCGATGCATAGAGCAGTTGGATGGAACTGTATAAATTCCATGTCTTTTATTTTTGCACCTGCTCTTATTGCAAGCGCAAGACCGTCTCCTGTAGTAACCGACGGATTTGTTGTATATTTGTATACTTGACCGGTACCGCCAGTTGCAAGTATTGTTACAGGTGCATATAATGTCTCATACTCTTTTGTGATTTCATTATATGAAATCAAACCTCTGCATTTATTTTTTGAGTCTACAAGTAAATCTACTGCTAATGTTTGTTCATAAATAGTTATATTTGATGAAATAGAAGTGTCATTTTTTACTTTGTTTACGAGAGCTTTTTCTATACCATATCCTGTAGCATCGCCGCCAACGTGCAATATTCTTCTTACGCTGTGTGCACCTTCCAGAGTAAAATTCAACTCGTTTTTTTCATTGCGGTCAAATTCAACACCGTATTTTGCTAAATCTTCTATAGCATGTCGGCTGTTTTCAGAAACAAATTTAACAACATTAAAATCGCATAGACCGCAGCCAGCTTTTATTGTATCAGCAACATGGAGACTTATTGAATCAGGTTTATTTTCTGGAAGAACACCAACTATACCTCCTTGTGCATATCGGGAATTACACTCAGAAAGTTGTGATTTTGTCAGTATTAAAATTCCATCAGGGAGATTCATAGTTTGTGACAGTTTTATTGCTGCATAAAGACCTGCTACACCGCTGCCTACAATTATTACAGAATATGTTGAATGTTTCATCGGCATGATTTACCTCTTCATTTAATATTAATACAAATCAAAAATTTTTACTACTCTGCAAACAGGTAATTTGCATAAAAGAAATGTTGGAGTTATTGTAAATATGCAGGTTAAATAATAAAAATTTATTGTAATAATTTGTGCGTATATTGTTTTAAATTTATTTTGTTAACTTTTGTTAATAATTAAAACCATGACTAACAACTTTTTTTCTATTTAGTTATTAAGCAAATATAAACATAGACCTAGATTTTAAAACGGAGGGAAAATGATACAACAACCTACATTGCCTGTACAGCAAACAGCCGTACAACAGCAATTACAACAAGGACAGGCGCCAGTTTATCCTACTGTGCCGGCACCCGAATTTAATGCTATTAAAATCAACATTACAGGTGCAAATGTTACTGCACCATCACTGCCGCAATTCCCGGATACAGTGCAACAACCTCAGCAAGAACAAAAAATAAATTATATGGCATAACTCTAAGCAACCAATCAAACGGTTGCTTTTATAAAGACTGATATAAATTTTGATATAAATTTGTTAAGATTTATTAAATATTATTCCAGTAATAGCAATTTTGAATCTTGAGCTCTATTTAATAAGTACCAAGTATATTTAAAGGGGAAAAACATGATACAAGCACCTACTACAGCAAATTATGGTTATGCAGCACAAGCACAACCATATTATACTCAACCCGCACCTGAGTATAATGCTATTAAAATTAATATTGTGGATCCAAAAGTAAATGCACCTGGCTCGCAAATAGCCGCTCCTGCTTACAATTATCCACAGGCACCGGTTTATAACTATCCTCAAGCACAAGCTCCGGTATATTATCCACCAGTTCAAATGGCACCGGTACAACAACAGGGGCAAGTTGTAATGCAGCAACCTGCTCAACAAATACCCGCACAAGCACCAGTTACTGTACCGGAACCACAGGTAGTAAATCAACAGACTGTAAATCAAGTACCGCCTTCAGTAATCGAACAGCTGCCTGCACAGCAGGTTCAGCCGCAGATTCCAGCTCCTGCAGCAGAAGCACAGGCACCCGCTCAACCAGCAGCACCTGCAGTAGATGTCCCTTCATTCACTCAAAGAATTAAATCTGATAATTTAGAAGATGTAGGAAAAGCAATAGAAGAGGTGGCTGATATTGCTCAAACAAGACCTGCTCCTGAATTGCTTGATACTGATTTAATGGAAGCTTTGTTAGGTGTAATCGGCAAAGACAGCAGTACTCTTGAAGCCCCTTCAGAAAAACAAAAAGAATTAAGACAGCAGTTGTTAGAAGGCAAACAGCTCTCTGAAGCAGATTTAGCTGAAGCAAACAAAATTACTCCGTTAGAGATGGCAGAAAGAAACAAACAATATGCACTGTTTACAACTGCAATTTTACAAGGCCAGTTAATTGATGAATTTAAGAAAACTAATAATGTAACTCCTGATATCAAAGATTTGCCCGGTATGGAACAGATTGTTTTAACAATTAAAGACAACCCGAATCCGATGTTGAGAGCAAGCGGTTTAGCAGCACTTGCATACAATGCAAGACCTGAATATAAGCCGGTTATGAAAGAAATCTTTGAACTTTCTAAACAGGATGCAGATGAAAATGTAAGAAAAGTTGCAGAAGAAGGTCTGGCTAAACTTGCTACAGTTGTTGATGCAGCGCAAGCTCCCGCACAGGCAGCGTAAATAGAAATAGTATATATTAAAAAATCCCTGTTTGTTTAACAGGGATTTTTTAATATTTGTAAATATATAGACCTCTTTTAAAAATTAAGCTTTAATAAAATTATGTCTGAAGAAATTAGTGAAAAAGTAATAAATATTTTTAGCAAACACATAAAGCACAAAGCAACAAACCCTGACGAAAAAGTCAAGACTTTTGCAGGTTTCAGCTATGTAAGAATGGACAAAGATGCTAACGGATATCCGTTTAAAGAAGAATATCTTCTTGATTATGCAAAAGACTGTCACTACATAGTCAAGGTTATGAGAGATAAAAACGGCTCACCATCTTTATACAGCTATAATGTGCCAAATGACAAACTTCTTGATTTTCTGTTGATGTTTAGAAATAATGAGCTTAACGGAACAATTATTGAAATAGATAAGTTTTTGCCGAAAAATATAATATAAGTTATGAAAAAGTTAGACAATAATACTCTCGACAGGCTTTTATACAGTGTTAACAAGCCTTATCAATATGCAGGTCATGAACTATATTCTTTTAATAAAGATTTTGACTCTTCTGAAGTGCGTTTCGCTATAGCTTTCCCTGACAAATATGAAGTCGGCGCAAGCAACCTCGGACACAGAATAATTTATGACATTTTAAATTCAATAGACGGCTGCATGTGTGACAGAGCCTATGCACCTGATATTGACTGCAAAGATGAACTCAAAAAGCAGGATTTACTGCTTTACGGAGTAGAATCAAAAGTTTGTTTGAGAGAGTTTGATTTGCTGGGTTTTTCTTTACAGTATGAACTTGCCTATCCAACCGTACTTGCAATGCTGGACATGTCAGGCATTCCGGTTAGAAATAAGGACAGAAACGAAAATGACCCTATTATTCTTTCAGGCGGGCCATGCGTTTTTAACCCCGAACCTATTAAAGACTTTATTGACGGTTTTTTAATAGGTGACGGTGAGGATATTCTGAAAGAAATCGTTGAAGCTTACAAAAATGCTAAAAAACAGAACAAATCAAGAAAAGAAATACTTAAAATCCTTTCAAAAATAGACGGAATGTATGTGCCTGAATTTTATACAGAAGGTACAAAGATAAATAAACGTATATACGATTTTTCTGTAAACACAGCACCTGTTAAGTATCCTGTGCCTTTTTCCACATCAATACACGACAGAGCCGTAACAGAAATCAGACGCGGCTGCGGCAGAATGTGTCGTTTCTGCCAGCCAGGGCACGTAAATCTACCTATCAGGGAAAGAAAAGCTGAAGACATTATTAAAATAACAAAAGAGCTTGTTAAAAACACCGGTTATGATGAATTTTCAATGTTGTCACTATCATCAAATGATTATACAAACATAGAACCCGTATTAGAAGAACTTACCTGCTTTTTCAGAGACAAGAAAGTTTCAGCATCTCTTCCCAGCCAGAGAATAGACCGTTTTAACGTAAGATTATCAAACCTTGTAAAAGATGTAAGGAAAACGACCATAACACTTGCGCCGGAAGCAGGTTCTCAGCGTTTAAGAGATGTAATAAACAAAAATATAACAAGAGAGCAGATAATCAATACCACTCTTGATTGTTACAAAAACGGTTATGACAGCATAAAATACTACTTTATACTCGGACTTCCCACAGAAACTTATGAAGATATAGATGAAATGATTGAATTGCTCTCATCTATAAGGTATAAAGCAAAACAAATAAAGAATGAACTTGGCTTAAAACAGGATTTAAAGCTTAATTGCACACT
Source organism: Candidatus Gastranaerophilales bacterium (assembly GCA_944324245.1). Taxonomy (GTDB): domain Bacteria; phylum Cyanobacteriota; class Vampirovibrionia; order Gastranaerophilales; family Gastranaerophilaceae; genus Limenecus. The sequence continues at coordinate 18,504 of CALUVO010000105.1, forward strand.
TTCCATATTTGTTCCAAAGCCCTTTACACCTTTTCAATGGACTGGGCAGGATTCTTTAGACACAATTTCTCAAAAAATAGCTTATATAAGAGAAAAATCAAAACCGCTAAAAAGTGTTCGTATTAAAATTCACGAAAAGTATATTTCCGAAATTGAAGCGGTACTCACCAGAGGTGACAGCAGTTTGTGCGCCTATATTGAAAACCTTTATAAGAACGGATGCTATCTCGATACATGGGATGAGAACTTTGATAAGGACAAATGGTATAAAATTGCGCAAGATTCAGGATTCAGCATTGGTGAGCTTGCTCAAAAAGTTTTTGATATAGATGAACAGCTGCCCTGGGATTTTATTAATGTAGGAATAAGAAAAGAATGGTTCCAAAATGAATATAAAAAAGCACTTGTAAGTACAGCGAGTGTCCCATGTGAAACAAAATGTTCAAACTGCGGAATTTGTCAGGAATATAAAGTGCACAAGGTTACGGATGAACCTTACACGCCGGTATTATCAAAAAATAAAGATTATTCCGATGTTGATGTGCATAAGTATAGAGCAAAAGTCACAAAGAAAGGCTATTTAAAATTTCTTTCGCACCTCGACTGGCAGAATACTCTTGTTAAAGGGCTTTTTAGAAGCGGGCTGCCGGTTGTATTTACGGAAGGCTTTAATCCGATACCTAAAATTTCACTGGGTGCTGCATTGCCTATTTTTATAGAAAGTGAGACGGAATTTATCGATTTTGAGTTATACGGCTCACATGATACAGAGCAAATAAAAGTTGTTTTAAACAATTCATTTGACCCTATGGCACGTATTATTAAAATATATGAAATTGATAAAAGTACTAAATCATTGGATATTACAACCCAATGGGCAAAATATGAAATTGCACCTTTAGAAAAAAATCTTTCAAATTTTGAGAATTTAATGTATATTAAAGATAAGCTTACTTCACAGAATGAAATATTTCTAAAGAAGAAGACAAAAAAAGGTATAGACAAATTAATTAACATTAAACAATCAGTAAAAGATGTTGAACTCAAGGATAATAAGCTCTATGTAACCTTGAAAACGGGTCAAAATCAAGAGATACCGTCAGTTCGTGCTGATGATTTGATGAAAATTTTCTATCCCGAAGATAAATTTGAAATTACAAGACTGGTTCTTTTCGATGAAAATATGCAGGTCCTGTAACAATAAAGAGTTTTTACAGTTTTAAAGGAAAATATTTATGTCAAAATCAATAGTTATTGCGGAACGTGACAATATTGCAGCGGTTTTCGAAGACAACAAAGCTACGGAATTTTTTATTCACAGAGGAGAAATTCTTCTTGGCGACGTATATTTAAGTAAAGTAGAAAATATACTCCCTAGTATAGAGGCAGCGTTTGTTGATGTAGGTTCAGACAAAATGGGCTTTTTACATGCTGCTGATGTTATAGGCAAAGGAGGTTTACAGGATAAACTTTCACCAAAACAAAATCTGGTTGTACAGGTAGTAAAAGAACCTACCGGGCATAAAGGGCCGAGAGTTACTACGTCGATAAGCCTTCCGGGCAGATTTTGCGTTCTTATGCCACAAGAGGCAGGTATCAGTGTCAGTAAAAAAATTATGTCTTCTAAGGAAAGAGCGAGACTGAAATCTATAGTAAGTCTTATAAAACCTGTCGGACTCGGTGTAATTATAAGAACAGAAGCTGAAGGACAAACAGAGGCAGAAATTCAGGAGGATTTGGAAATTCTTCTTGAAAAATGGAATACGATTGTAACTCAAGCAGAACTTGTTGACGCACCAAACCTTTTATACAGGGATCAGGATTTATTATACAGAGTTATAAGAGAAGCCTGCACAGAAGACGTAAAAGAGATAGTTGTAGATACTCCTTATGCGATGCACAGAACACAGCAGCTGATACAGAACTGGAATCTTAACAAAAATATTGATATTTCCGTGTACAAAGGCAGTGAACCGCTTCTGGTTGCATCAGGCGTCAAAAAAGAAATAGAGCAAGCATTACAGATTAAAGTAAATCTCCCCTCGGGCGGATATCTGTTTATTCAGACAACAGAGGCTCTTACTGTAATTGATGTTAACAGCGGTAAATTTATAAGTTCTGCGACTCAGGATGAAACTATCTTGAAGACAAATAAAGAAGCTGTTGTGGAAATAGCCAGACAGCTGAAGTTGAGAAACATCGGCGGTATGATTATTATTGACTTTATAGATATGCTTAGCCGCGCAGACAAAATTGCTATTATGGAAGAACTGGAGCTTGCTGTAGAAACAGACAAAGCTAAGCCGCAGGTAGGACAGTTATCTGATTTGGGACTTGTTGAAATGACAAGACACAGACAGGGACAAAGCCTTGCTGAAATATTTACAAAAAAATGTCCTCACTGCAACGGCACAGGTCATATCTTAGAAGATTTCGGTTTTGCTTCATCTCTGACAGAAGGTGAAAACCGTTCTAAAGCTGCTAAATTAAAACTGCCGATGAATGGTAAAAACAAACATAATGATAAAAACAATAAAGTATTTAATCATCAGCATAATACTCAAAAGAATGATTACGACAGAAGAAATCACATAAATGATGAACAAAACACCTCTGAAAATCAGCAGTCAGAAGAATTTGTAAAATCAGAATCTAAAAACAGACGTTTCAATAAAAACAGAAAAAATAACAGAAACAAACGTGAAGACAATATTAAACAGCAGAATGCAGAAATTGAAATTGCTGAAACAATTGAACCTGCTGTAGTTGCTGATAATAAACAGGAAATACGAAGTGACGTTGTGCCTGAAGTAAAAGAAACTATAAAAGAAGAAATTAAACAGGAAAATCTGGAAAAGCCGGCAAAACAAACAAGAAAAAGAACGAGCAGAAAAGCCAAAAAAGCTGCTGAGGAAAATGCCACAACAGATGAAAATCTGCAACAGGCGCTGCCCGTTCAGGAAGAAACTCCGGTTGAAGAGGCACAGCCCGTAAAGAAAACCAAAACAAGAAAAGCATCAAGAACAAGAAAAAAGCCTCAGGAAAAAGCTGAATAGGCTTTAGTGCAGGTGTTATATGAAAATAAAAATCAAAATATTAACTATTTTATTGTCAGTTATTCTCGGGTTTGGCTTTATAGTACCGAATTATTCTGCAGCAAATCCGGTAAGCAATCATTTAGCAGCAGTCCATAAACTGCTGCCTCAAAAAGCAGAAACAAGAATTGTGTTAAAAAAGTTCTTAAAATCAATGCTGCTTGTTGCAGGTTCCTGTGCAGGAATATTTTTGATATTACTTATATATAAAAGAGCAAGAACTCCTAGAGCTATTAAATCAACCCAAGCTGATATTTCAAAAAATTTAAATTCACCAGAAAGTGTAGACGAAGCGGTAAAATTCTTTATAGAAAAATTTTAAAAATTAGAAATTTTTTTCATGCACTCACCGGGTTCACCATAAGTTTTTAGCAGGGCTTTAACTATTTTGGGCATCTGGCATACAAAAGAATAATTTCCTGCTGATAATGAGCATTTTTTACAATCTGAATGTATTTCATAACACTCAATAGCCTGTAGTGTCCAGTTTTGCATAATAGATTCAGATATCTCTCCGTTTGTCTGCGGAGTATACAAATCGGAAATAGGCGACAACATAAATACCCCCTTTATTTATGCTCAATATCAGTATAACGCACTATTATATTAAAAAACTCGACTTAAAAGAGGATTTTACTACACAGATAGAACATGTGCTTCATAGATAGATTTCAGGCCTTCAAGCGTAATGTTCGGGTTAATGTAATCAAATTTTCTTTCCATATACTCTGCAATCATTGATGAATAACCGCCTGTTGCAATTATCACTGCTGTTTCGCACAGTTCTTTTTCACACTCTTTTATCAGCCCGTCTATCATGCAGGCATGGCCCCTTACTATACCAGAGAGCATTGCATCTATGGTGTTCGGGCCTATTGCGGCATTAGGTGCTTCAATTTTTATTAGAGGAAGCTTTGAAGTAAATTTTTTAAGACTTTCAGCCTGAATTTTCATACCCGCACAGATTATGCCGCCTAAAAAGTCGCCGTTTCCCCTGACAATATCAAAAGAAGTAGCAGTGCCCATATCAACTACTATACAGGTCTTTTTATACTTACTGTATGCGGCAAAAGCATTTACAATACGATCCGCACCAACTTCTTCAGGATAATCAACACAATAGTTTAGAAGATTAGTTGTTTTATTCGAAACAACAAAAGGTTCGATGCCCAAATACCTTTTTAATGCATTTTTATATCTCTCCGTCAAACACACAACTACGCTGCACAGGCATGCTGAATCAACTTTATCCTCATAATTGTGGATTTTTAGCAGGTTTATAAGTAATATACCTATTTCGTCCTCAGAACGATGTTTCTCTGAAGCTATTGACCATGTTTCAACGAGATTGTCTCTGTCAAAAAGCCCTATTGTTGTTGATGTATTTCCAATATCAAGTGTTAGTAGCATAATTACCTCAAAGCTATTTTAACAAAAAAATATTATTTCGTAATTTAGTTTATATCAATTTTTGATATAATATTTTTGGGTAGAATAACGGTAACAGAAATGAAGAAGTATTTATTAATTTTTACGTTTTTATTTGTATTTTTTGTAAACCTTCCGGCTCAGGCTGAAGATAAATTTGACCTTTCCAATATTGGTTTTCATAAAAAAAACGACATAGCAGCAACATTACAAATCAAACAAATTTTTGAAAATTATCAAAAATATTGTAATACACAGAATCTCAGCAAATTTTTAAATCTACATGACACTTCATACAGAAGTGCAGACGGGTATGATATTGAGAGCTTAAAAGAACTGGCAAAAGAGTCCTGGAAAGAATATCCTGACGTTAAATATACAATAAAAGTTGTCTCTACAGACGTAAGCCTTGATAATGCAACAGTAATTACAAAAGAGAGATTATCCGGCACCACTAATACGACAGTAGAATTTGTTCAGGGAAATGGTTATATAGATTCGGAATCAACAGCTGTATACTATCTAAAGCGTTTTTCTAATGAGTGGAAAATCGTATCAGACTTTGTATTAAATGAGAAAACCTCTATCAGGTATGGTGCTGCCAGATTTGTACCAATGGAGCTTGATGCACCGGCTCTTGTTGCACCTGCGCAGGAATATACTGCAGTTCTAAAAATGAATGTACCGAGAGCGTACCTTGCACTTATATCAATTGCAAATGAACCTATTACATACCCATTCCAGAGGAGTGCAGAGGTATTCAGAAGCCTGAAACCCTCAGGTATACAGGAAAGAATTCTCAGAAGCAATAATAATCAAAAAAATGAAAATGCTGTAGCTTCAGTTGGTATTGCAAAAGCTGATATCAAAAATAATGATATTAATGTTAACATTATTGGTATTGCTTTTTTATCCAGCAGAGTAAACGTTATTAATCAAAAAACAGAAAAGTTTATACCTGTAAATAAAGAAATTATGACAAATACAAATACAAATACAATAAACAAAAAAGGAAAGTAATGTCATGCACGCTCCATTATGGAAAAAAATATCCCTGTTTATTGTATTTACTGTATTTTTTTGTATAATTTCATTGCAGACAAGGAATTTTTTGATACCGGCACACAACAATTACGAATGTTTCTTGTTTAAAATAGACTATATAAAAAATTATGGTGCTGCTTTCAGTCTGTTCCATACACACACTTCTTTTTTAATTATTGTATCAATAATAATTTTGATAACTGCCTTTTATTACATATTTTCAAATATGACAAGATATAAACCGCAGGATTTATTATTTTCTTCTCTATTATGCGCAGGGATAATATGTAATCTGTCAGAAAGACTTGTCGATGGTTTTGTAACGGATTATATAAGACTTAAATTTATTATGTTCCCTATATTTAACATATCTGATATATTTATTTGTCTTGGTGCTTTTGTGCTTATTTGTAATATACTTTTTAATAATGAGCAAAAGAATAATTGAAAATTATATTATTGATAATGAAGATTCAGGATTGAGAGCGGATATTTTTCTTTCTAATATCTTCGCAGATTTGTCACGCTCATATATACAAAAGCAGATTAAAAGCGGATGTATTTTAGTAAATGATGTTCAAATAAAACCATCACAAATATTAAAAACTGATGACTTGATATCGATTGATATTAACACGGATTTGGATTTACAAATTCCTGCACAGAATATACCTCTTGATATCAAATATGAAGATGAACAAATGCTTGTTGTCAATAAACCTTCAGGAATGCTTACCCATCCTACTTCTGTCGAAAAAATGGACACACTTGTGAATGCTCTTTTGTATTATACCAACGGACAGCTTGCTGATTGTAACGGGATAAACAGACCGGGTATTGTGCACAGGCTTGACAGGAATACCTCGGGACTGTTAATGATAGCAAAAACAAATTATGCTTATGAATATTTGAAAAATCAGGTTCAGCAAAGAACTATTGAAAAAAAATATTATGCAATAGTTTCAGGTATGTTTGAGAACAAATCCGCTACGATATCGGCAAATATAGGCAGGCATCCTTCAAAACCTGAAAAAATGGCTGTGATAGAGAATGGCAAACCTTCTGTTACACATTACAGAGTCTTAGAAGAGTTTAACAACAAGTATTCGTTAATTGATATCAATCTGGAAACAGGAAGAACACACCAGATACGTGTTCACATGTCTTATACAGGTCATCCGATAATAAATGATACATTATATGGTGGAACTGTTCTGCCTGTTAAAACAAATGAACAGGCGCTTCAGGCTTATTCTATTACCTTTGTTTCGCCTGCTGATAATAAACAAAAGCACATTGAAATAGGCTTTGATAATGATATAATTAAAGCGTTAAATTATTTAAGGTGCACAAAATGAATAAAAAAATAGAAAAATTTATATATATTACAGTTTTAGTTCTTATTATATTGGGGTTTGCTCTATTTTCGTACTTTAACTTTAATTACAAAACAGAATTTTTCTGTTTTGTAATGCAAAAATCATATTCAACCAGACTTGTATATCTGGGATTGTTGTTTTTGTCCGCCGGGTTTGCAGCAGGCTATTGTTTGTGTGCTTATATAAAAACAGCTGTTACATCGCTGTGTGATGCATATCAAAAAAGGCATGAAAACATATCTATAGAAAAAGACTCGGACAAAGCAAAGATATCTGCTTTAGAAGCAAAAATAGCCACACTTGAAGCTGCATTAGAGTCAGCATTAAATAACAAGTAGATATAAAGTATATATTCGAACAAAAAATTATATAGCAAAGACTTATTTATTGTCTTTGCTATTCTTATATATAGCCTATTTTTCAGTATATGTTAAGAATTGTTACACAATATATAATAAATATAGCAATTTTCTATACTAAAAATTGTTTATATAAATACAGAGAGAAAAAAGAAAAAGAAAATAAATACCGATTCTATTTATTAAATACCACTTATTCAATTTACCGTACCACTAGACTAAATGTTTTAAGGAGAGCAAAAATGACAATAGGGGCTATCAACACAAGATTATTATCTTTGACGATGTACAAGAGCAATCTTGAATTCAGCATTACATCAATAAGCAACAGAAGACAGCAAATAGCTTATCAAACTATGCAGCTTGCAGATGCAGATTGGGAATCTGATCCGAGAGTACAACAATTGCAGGCAATGGATCAATACCTTGAATTGCAGCAAAAGAACCTTGAAACTCAGCAAAAAGCTGCTACAAGCGAACTTGAAAGTATGCAGAAGATACTTGATACTAACGTCAAGAAAGACTTTACATTGAACTTGAACGCATAATCATTGTAGTATCCCGTTAAATATTACGTATAGTAACGTATAATGAAGTATTAATTGAATTTAACATGCTTATTTGTTAATATAAGCCTGATGAATATTTTTTCAACTTTTGAATTATTTTTGTCCCAGCCGATAAGTATTATTCGAGATCGAATAATACGTATTTGTCATGTCGAATCTCCGTTTGCATCTCCGGTAAATAAAATACAGTTCAATCTGTCTGATGAATCGGCTCAGGTTAATGTGTATAACAGCCCAAAATTATACAATTTATTGTCTACAGTTTTATATAAAAAGAAGAAGTTAAGTGAATTAAATAATGATAATAAAGAACGCAAAATTTCTGATAAGCGCACAAAAACTCTCACAATGTCCTGATTTCGGCTTACCGGAGGTCGCTTTGCTCGGCAGGTCAAATGTCGGCAAATCATCCTTTATTAATGCAATTACTAATAATTCAAAGCTTGCTAAAACAAGTAATAAACCGGGTAAGACTCGTCTTATCAACCTTTTTGACTTTGACTCAAAATACATAGTTGCTGATTTACCTGGATACGGCTATGCACAGGTATCAGCAAAAATGCAAAATGACTGGCAGAAAAACCTCGAAGATTATCTTCTAAACAGAGATTCTCTCAAACTGCTTATCCAGTTTATTGATTCAAGACACGAGATCCAGAAAAATGATTTGCAGATGCAGGATTGGATACTGCATCATAATCTGCCATCCATAGTAATTGCAACCAAAATTGACCTTATGCCAAAATCAAAAATTCTAAGCAAAATTAAAGAACTTAAAAAAGCAACAAACAGAGTGGTTTTACCATTTTCGACAAAGGACAACAGATACAATGATGAAATAATAAAATATCTGGAAGATGTCTTGCTAGGCGGCTAAATACTCTTTTTAAGATTCTCTGGTATATATTTTTGCCAATCGTCTTCGAGATTGCTGAAGAAATTATGCGCATCCAGTACATCATCATAGCATATAGCATCCGGACCATCCTGTATTTGAAGTGCAAGCTCGCTTTGCGCATATTTCTTGTCAGATTTTTCCGCACATTCCCCTAATAATGCTATACCAAACGATTTCCCGCAGTTTTGGCAGATTACCTGTATAACGTTAAGATTTTTCTCTTTTCTTAACACAAATACAGAATCCTCCGTAAAATCAGATTTACACTCTGAGCAGCACATATCAGAGAACAACATTTTTATTATTTTCTTATTCATACAATCCTCATATTACTATAAAAAATATTACGATTTGATAATTTTTTTAAATTTCTCATACTAAAAGATGTTTAGAAATTATTAAATCGGGAATTATAATATTGTAATAGTTAAATGTAGTTTAAATAGATAAAGTAGGTGGCATCATGGAAATTCTAAGTTTAATAGCTTTCGGCGGTCTAATGTATTTATGCTTTATTACAATTCCGGAAATCATGGAAAAGAAAGCAGCACAACATTAATCGCACACATGTAAAGTTTTTCGTGCCCTTAATAGCAATATTAAGGGCATTTTGTATTTTATATGACTTTTCTTTTATAAAAAAGTTCCCATTAAAAATCTCACAGAATACCTTTAGTTGAGGGTAAAGCGTCTGAGTCGGTTAATTTTACTGCTGTTGACAAAGCGTGCGCAAAAGACTTAAATACAGCCTCAATAATGTGATGAGAGTCAATGCCGTCAAGCATTTTTATGTGTATTGTAGTATTAGAACTTGTCGCAAAACTCTGGAAAAAATGCGGCAAAAGTATAGTCGAAAAATCAGCAATTCTTTCAGAATTTAAATTGATATCCACTTTAGAATATGGCCGCCCTGATAAATCGACAGCAGAGAGCACCAGAGCATCATCCATAGGCAGGACAAAGTGCCCGTATCTGTTTATACCTTTTTTATCATTTAACGCCTTAATAAATGCGCTGCCGAGCGCTATTGCAACATCTTCTACAAGGTGATGTTCATCAGAATCTAATGAGACCGCTTTAATAGTAATATCAAACCCTGAATGACATGCAAATTGCTCAAGCATGTGTTTAAAGAATTTGCAACTCGTTTGTATATTATATTTTCCGGTACCATCAAGATTTATTTCTACGGATATATCCGTTTCATTAGTACTTCTAGTTATTGTTGCCTTTCTCATCAGTATTCTCCAGTATTGATTTCAAATCGTTTATCGAATCTATTACCATTTTAGCGCCTGCTGACATCAGTGTTTGTCTCATAACATCTTTATCGGAAACGCCTACACCGTAAGCACCAAAATCCATTGCACATTTTACGTCATCAACAGTGTCGCCAAAATATATTAATTCATCAGTTAACAACGCCTCTTTTATCTTATATAAGCCTTCTGTATGAGGTTTCTGTCTGTCAGGCGGCAAATCATTCATAGTAATAATTTTGTCAAAGTATTTTAAAATATCGAATTTCTTTAATGTATAATATGCCTCAACCTTAGGTCTTCCAGTAAATACAGCCAGATTGTATTTCTGTTTAAGTTCATCAAGCAATGCAGTACTAATCAAAAGATTTTCATTGTTAATTGAACCTTTACCATCGTTCCAGTATTGTTTTTGGAAAACAGAAACTATGTCATCATAAGCAAAATTAAAACCGTATTTTTTTATTAAATGGTTTGTAAGATCCCAGTCATTATTGAGTCCTCCCTGTTTTTTGGCTTCAGACAGTTCCTCATCTGACAGTTCTTTTCCGGTAAAGTAGTTATAAGTATACTTTACAGCTTGATTATACGATTGTTTGACATTAACAAGTACACCATCCATATCAAAAACAAGCGTATCTTTTGATCTAATCAAATCAATTATTTTATGAGAAGCACTCAAGGTAGGTGCGGTTATACGAAGGCAGGAATGTAATATTGAGGTTTTATCGAATCTCTTTACAATAATTTTATTGGATTTTAATTTTTCATATATTAAATCACACAAATTGCCAAAATCAGTCAGTACAAAGTTGGCATGTGATTCATAAGGAGTAAATCCAAGCTTTTTTATTTCATCATACAAGTATTTCCTGGATTGCGTTATTTCATCTTTTACGAGTTTAATATATTTTTTATCATTTATTGCTGCATTAGCAGCAGCAACGGCTATGCAGTTAACATTATAAGGTGACAAAACCCTTTTTATATTATCAATATTTACCTGATTTGAAACTATGCAGCCAAGCCTCAAACCGGCCAATGCATAATCTTTAGAAAAAGATTTTACAACAATAAGATTATCATACTTATCTGTTAAACAGACATTTGATATACCTGCATAGCTAGAGTATGTCTCATCAATAACAACAGCTTTATCAGGAAATTTTCTGAGTATTTCAATAATTTGTTCTAAAGGTACAATATCTCCAGTAGGATTATTTGGCGAAGTTATTAAAATTACTTTAGTATTTTCAGACACAGAATTTATTATATCTTCAAACGGATATGCCCATTTTTCTTTATAAGGTACTTCTATATACTCAGCGCCTGCAATTGAAGTATAAATTTTGGGCATAGAAAATGAAGGCGAAGCCGTCACTACAGAATCCGCTTTTGAGATATAAGTGTTAATAACAGTACAAAGAGCCTCATCTGCGCCGTTTGTTATTACAATATTCGACTTTTTAACACCATAAATTTCTGACAGTGCATCATAAAAACTTCCGTAATAAGGATATTGTGCAATCTCTTCAGGTGCAATATTTTTAATGGCTTTTATAACAGATGTTGACGGGCCTATATAATTTTCATTAGAATCAAGCTTCATATCCCAATTTTGAGGATATGAAGCGATTTCGTAAGTATTTAATCCTATAAGTTCTTGTCTTGGTCTTAACATTTATTTCACATAAAATTCAGCATTAACATTAGCTTCTAATTTAATTTTTCCAAATTCAACAGGAAGCTGTTTTTTAGCAGAGCTGCCTGTTCTTGCACTTGCAGCACCTGCATAAGGTGTAACATTATTTTGAGGATAGATTGTTACTCTCACCGATTTAATATCTTTCACTTTCTGACCGAGTGTTGACGCTGTCAAACCGGCAACAACTTTTGCTTTTGAGAGAGCTTCCTGAGCAAGTTCTCCTGCAAATTGCTTTTCATTTTCCACAAAAAAGTCCAGCCCGCTTACACTTGTCGCATTATTTGCAACAGCCGTTTCTATCAATTCAGATACTTTTGTAAGGTTTTTGGTTTTTACATAAATTACGTTTGATGCTGTGTAGTTTACAAAAGTCTTTTTACCGTTTTTATCATATTTATAATTAGGTTTTAATACAAAGCTTTTTGTCTGGATTGAGTCGCTCTTTTCTATGGCTAAAAGCGGCTTTAGAGAGTCTATTAAAGCAGTTGATGCATCTTTATTCTTGTTTACGGCAGATTTTGAATCAGGAGCCGATGTATCTACTGAAAAATATATAGAAGCAGTATCCGGTATAATTTCTTTGTTTGCAGTAGCATTAACAGATACATATCCCATATCTTTATGTGTAACAGTTACTGCCTCAGTACATAGTCCTGAAGATAAAGCAGCAAACACTCCAAGCAACAATAATATTCTTTTCATACCTTCTCCTAATTTGTCTAAAATAAGTCAGATAAATTATTTAATTAATTTATCATCACTATTGTGTGAATCTTCATCCATTTTATCATTATTTTTCATAACGGGTAATATTTGCGCATTTTTTTCGTTAATTTGTTTAATAATTTCTTTTATACGCTCTTCACTTGGCTGAGCAGGAACTGCACTGCCGAATGAAATTGCAAAGTTTCCTTTATTTATTGCATAGAATGATAAAGCTAAAATACACCACAAAATTATTCCATGTGTAAGTGTCATAACAGGCATATTAGAAAAGTATCCCGCAATAAAATTCCAGATATGCATACATAGCCATCCGGGAAAAGTCAAGAAACCGGCAATTAAGCATCCTGCTATAAACACAGCAAACATAATACCTTTAAAACCGTTTATTTTAATTACACTAAATTTTCTGTTCATATTATTCGCCAATTAACTGATTAAATTCATTTTCGTTTATTATTTTTACACCGAGTGATTCTGCTTTTGTCAGTTTTGAACCCGGATTTTCACCCGCAAGTACATAAGAGGTCTTTTTACTTACACTTGATGAGACTTTTCCTCCGTTTTGTTTTATTAAATCAGCAAAAACATCACGTGTATCAGACAGGGTACCTGTTATTACAAAAGTATAGCCTTTGAATTTTTCAGATTCATTATTTTGAGGCATTTCCTGCGGAATTACACCGTATGATTCCAACTTCTGTAATACTTCATTATTAAATGAATTTGAGAAAAAATCAAGAATACTTAAGGCAATTTTGTCGCCTATACCGTCTATTTTTTGTATTTCATCCAGACTTGCATGTTTAAAAGCATCAAAAGTCAAAAATCTTCTTGCAAGCAGTTCTGATGTTTCTTTGCCCACATGTCTGATACCCAGAGAATTAATAAATCTGGGTAATGTCGGGTTCTTAGAGGTATTTATTTCTTCATATAGGTTCTGAGCGGATTTTTCTGCAATTAAATCCAATTTCATAAAATCATCAATACTGAGTCTATACAAATCAGCAGGAGTTTTTGCCAGACCTTTGTCTACTAATTGCTCTACTATACTGTCGCCAAGTCCGTCAATGTCCATACAGTCTTTTGAAACCCAGTATTCGATACGGCCTTTAATTTGAGCAGGACATCCTAAATGGTTAGGACAGTATAGATTGACTTCTCCATCAAGTTCAACAAGTTTTGCACCGCACGAAGGACAAAATTCCGGCGGCAAAAACGATGTTGTTTTATCAGTAGCATGCTGCGTTACACAGATAACTTTCGGGATAATTTCTGCAGCTTTTTTAATTAAAACTCTGTCACCGATATTGATATTTAGTCTCTTTATTTCATCAAAATTGTGCAAAGTAGCACGCTGAACAGTCGAACCGGAGATATAAACAGGCTCCAGTTTTGCAACCGGAGTAACAGCACCGCTTCTTCCGACATTAATCTCAATGTCTTCAACTATAGTTGACATTTCTTCTGGCGGAAATTTAAATGCTGTTGCCCACCGCGGTGCACGTGCGGTAAAGCCCATTTCATTTTGTAAATAAAAATCGTCTATTTTTATAACTACGCCGTCAGTTGCATAATCAAGGTTCTGTCTTTTTGTATCCCATTCTTTACAGTAATCTATAGCCTCTTCTATATTATTGCATACTCTGTAGGCCGGATTAATATTGAACCCCTGAGACTTTAAAAATTCAAGCATTTTTGAATGAGATTCAATTTTCAATTCATTGCTGTCTAACCTGCCGTAGTATGCAAACATAGACAAATCTCTGGATTTTGTTATTTGAGCATCAAGCTGTCTTAAAGAACCTGCTGCAGCGTTTCTCGGATTTGCAAAAAGTTTTCCATTAGTTTCTCTTTGTTTTTGATTAAGCTTTTCAAAAGAAGTCTTTGGCATAAACACCTCGCCTCTTACTTCCAAATCTGCTATTTTTTCAGAAAAAGAATGCGGTATAGCTTTTATTGTCTTTAAGTTATTTGTAATATCTTCGCCGACTACGCCGTCGCCTCTTGTTGCACCAAAAGAAAATTCTGAATTTTTATAAGTCAAAGATATAGCAAGCCCGTCTATTTTAAGTTCGCAGACTAATTTGGGCGGATATTCCAGATTAAAATTCTTTTGCAGTCTTTCATACCAGACTTTTAAATCATCATAAGAATATGTATTATCAAGGCTGTAAAGACGAACTTTATGTTTTATTTGCGAAAACTTTTTAGCACCGGTACTGCCGACCTTAACTGTAGGAGAGTCAGGCTGTTTATACTCTGGATAATCTTTTTCTAAAATTTCCAATTCCTTAAAAAGATTATCGTATTCTATATCTGACACAGTCGGTGCATCTAATTCATAATATTCTCTGCTGTATTTCTTTATAAGAGCGGAAAGCTCACTTATCCGGTTTCTGGCCGCTGTTTTATCCATACTATTAATAGCTTATTTCCTGTATAATCTACACAGTAGTATTGTACAACAAAAAGCCATGTAAATTATGAGTCTGATTAAAAAGATTAAGGATTATTATAAAAAAGGAGGAAGGAGCCTTTTTACTACTCCTTCACACAATCAGGGGTATTTTCTGACAACCGCAGCAGAAAAATTGCTGGGAAAACAATTTATAAAATATGATTTGTCCGAAATAGACGGATTTGACAATTTAAGAAATCCACAGGGTGCTATAAAAAAACTTTTGACAAATATTTCAAATATTTACGACAGCAAGGCATCTTTTATTCTCACAAACGGCTCAACCTCTGGCATAATTGCTTCAATGCTGGCTTCTCTAAAAGAAGGAGATAAAGTACTGGTTCCCAGAAATTGTCATATATCCGTTTACAACGGCCTTGTTTTAAGCGGGGCGTTTCCTGTATGGTTTTTGCCCGAATACGACAGTGAATGGGGTATTTACAAAGGTATTAAAGCGGCACAAATTGAAAAAGTTCTTAAAGAACAAAATGACATAAAAGCTCTTATTATTACTTCACCGACATATGAAGGATTGTTTAGTGAAACAGAAGAAATAGCAAAAGTATGCAAAAGATACGGAGTAATATTTATAGTTGACGAAGCCCACGGAGCTTTATACAACTTCGGCAACTTTAAAACAAAACCTGCAATTCAATGCGGTGCAGATATAAGCGTTCAGTCGCTTCACAAGACTGCAGGCGCTCCGAATCCATGCGCACTGTTACATATTTCTAAGCAGTCATCATTAAATCCTGATAAAGTACAAAAAGCACTGAACCTTATTAATACAACTTCTCCTTCATATGCTTTGCTCTGTGCTTGCGAAGCATCTGTAAAATATTTAGACAGCAAAAAAGGCCGCAATGATATTAAACATCTTATTGATGATGTAAATGAATTCAAAAAGAATCTGCCTGATAATATTGAAGTTTATACAGGATTTAATGATGCAACAAAGCTGCTTATAAAGGTTGGCGGTACAGACCCTGAAAGAATAACATCAATCTTGTATAAAACTTACGGCATTGAAGAAGAGTTTTCAAATGATAAATCAATGTTGTTTGTATGCGGAATAGGAACAAACAAAAAGAAGATAAAACTTCTTAATAAAGCACTCATAAGCATTAATAAAGAAATAAAACCACAAAAACGAATACACAGCATATTCAGTTATGTTATTCCAGAGATAAAATTTACCCCCAGAGATGCATATTTCAAAAAACATACTATAATAAAAACAAAAGATTCTCTAAACAGAGTTTGCGCTAAAGCTGTTGTAAATTATCCTCCAGGTATTCCTATTTTACTTCCCGGTGAAATCATATCAAAAAAAACAATAAATTTAATTGAAAGTAAAACAATAGAAGTTTGTATGGATTAATATTTTCTTCTCAAAGAATAAATCATTACGTTCTTTGGTCTATTCGGATTTGAACTCAAATTATACTCACCTTGAACTTCAAAATGATATTCACTTGGCAGAATATTTTCAAAATAGACTTTTGTTCTCGGTGTAGCTGCAATTTTATTTTCTATTTTCAGGTTCAAGACTTTGTCAAGATACTCAGATTTTTCCGTAAATTCTGACAAATCATTGAATAAATCTACTGCACAATAAAAATTGATATCAATTTTGGGTTGGATTTGTTTTTTTATTAGACTCGAAGAGCGTGAAACAAGTTCTGATAAAAATGTTTTGGATTCAGAAAAATTAGTAAGCAAAAAGTATACACATTTGTCATCCATACCCTTATTGTTTACAATTTTTGAATCAATAGATTCCATAATTTGCTTTTCAACATCTTTTTCCATTTGCTGGGTATCAACATCCTTATCAGTCATAGCAGTCAAATAAGAAGTATGATGAATAACAGAAACTTTGATTTTCACAAGCATGAAAGCCGTACGTTTTAATTCACTGATAAAGTCATTATGCAGTTCCGTGTTTATAGTCCTTGCCAGATTATCTTTATATGCATCGACACAGTTTCTAAAAAATCTGTGGTTATTTTCAAGAAACACCATAAAACAATTCGCAACATAAGTCAAAAATATAAATATACCGCATGTTGCAATTGGAAGAACCGGAATAAGTTCTTTATAAAGAGGTTTGTTTTTAATACTCATTGCAAAAAAATCAATTATCGACCACACAAAGGTATTTAAAAAATCGGGCATCTGGACTTTTGCATTAAATACAAGCCAGTATATGAAATACAAACAGGAAAAACCGATTAATATAAATATTATTACTGACAAAATCTGTCTTAATTGATAGAAAAATTTATCAATAACTCTCAGAAACATTTACACCTCTAGTACTACGTTATCTATTAACCTGACATTTCCGACCCGGGCAGCCATTGCACAAATAGTGGTGCTTTTAATTTCAGCTACCTGTTTGAAGCTGTCTTTATCGACAAACTCCAGATACTCCAGTTCAACATTTTTATCAAGATT
Source organism: Candidatus Gastranaerophilales bacterium (assembly GCA_944324245.1). Taxonomy (GTDB): domain Bacteria; phylum Cyanobacteriota; class Vampirovibrionia; order Gastranaerophilales; family Gastranaerophilaceae; genus Limenecus. The sequence continues at coordinate 35,884 of CALUVO010000105.1, forward strand.
TGTCAATCCGGTATCAAATAATTTTTTTGTATCTTTAATACCGGCCTTAAACATATCTCTAATAGCAAACAGAGACTTGCTTATAGTTAAAGCAATCGTTTTTTGAGAATCTGACAGATATTTATTTCTTGAACTCAAAGCAAGACCGCTGGCTTCTCGAACAAGGGGACAGGGTACAATTTCTACAGGAAAATTTAAATCTCTGACCATCTTTTTTATTAAAAATAATTGCTGTATATCTTTCATGCCAAAGCACGCATAATCAGGCTGTACAATGTTAAAGAGCTTTGAAACAACTGTCTCAACACCGTCAAAATGGCCTAGTCTTGATTTTCCGCACATAATATCCGTTAATTCATAAGGAGGAACAACCATTGTTAAATCAGAAAATTTTTGCAGATTAGGATACATTTCATTGACTGAAGGTGCAAAAATAACATCTACACCTGCATGCTGCGCTACAATCTTATCTGCATCCAGAGTTCTCGGATATTTGTCATAATCCTCTCCGGGACAAAACTGTATAGGATTAACAAAAACAGATATAATCGTGATATCGGCAATTGAATGAGCTTTTTCCATTAATGATTTATGTCCGTCATGCAAACATCCCATAGTAGGAACCAGCGCAATGGTTTTTCCTTCTTTTTTATATTGTTTTACCAGCTCACGTACTTTAGAAATCTCATTTACTACAGTAAGACTCACTTTATTATCTCCTTAAGAGCTGAATGCTCTTCCTCACTCAAATGAAAGACCTCTGATTCATCAGGAAACTTAGCCGATGTAACATCAGAAATATAATTTTTTGCAGCCTCTGATATAATATCTTTCAAATTGGAATATCTTCTTGCAAATTTTGGCTTAAATTCAGAATATTTACCCAGAATATCATCAGCTACAAGTACCTGACCGTCAGTGTATCTGCCTGCACCTATACCTATGGTAGGTACATCAAGGTTTTCCGTAATTAATTTTGCAGATTCTTCCGGAACCATTTCTAAAACTACTGCAAAAGCACCTGCTTCTTGTAATTTTTTAGCCTGATTCAAAATAAATTTTGTATTTTGCGCAGATTTTCCCTGAATTTTGTATCCGCCAAGCACATTTAAATACTGGGGAGTAAAGCCGAGATGTCCTACAACAGGAATACCTGACTCTACACATCTTTTTACAACACTCAAAATAAAATCAGTTGCGCCTTCCAGTTTTACAGCGGAAGCGCCGGCTCTTATAAGTTCACCGGCATTTTTTACGGCCTCTTCAATTGAAGCATGATAGCTCATAAAAGGCATATCGGCTACAACAAGGCATCTTTTTGCACCTCTTGATACTGCAGCAGTAAATATTTGCATTTCTGTCATTGTAACGTGATGAGTTGATTCATAACCGAGTACTACCATACCTAAAGAATCACCAACAAGAATAGAATCAACGCCGGCATCATCAAAATACTTTGCCGTAGAACAGTCATATGCAGTGAGCATTGTGATTTTTTCTTTATTTTCTTTTTTCTTTAAGAAAGTACTTACGGTTACATCTTTCAATTTAGTTTCGACTGACATAATAACACCTGCTGCTTATTATTTTTGCTTTTTGTCTTTTGTTTTTAACTGTTTTTTATACCAGTATGCAATTGCACGGGCAAGTCTTGAGGGGCTGTGTCTAACATACTTCTGGTCATTTTCTTCATACAATCTGGTTGTCACAACATTGATATTCTTTGCTTTTATTGCATCTATATCCACAACAACAGGGAATGAATTTGATTTTTCATAATCCGGTGATAAATCATCCGGCAGCGAATTATTAACAAGTACTGCCTGTACCATATCAGGATAACCTGCATGGTCAAGTATAGCCTGAATGTGATCTGAAGCACTGTATCCGGTAGTTTCTCCCGGTTGTGTCATAATATTGCAAACATAAATCTTTTTAGCGGAAGATTTTGAAATTGCTTCTGCAATTTCTTTTATTAAAAGGTTTGGAATTACACTGGTATATAAACTTCCGGGGCCAAGTATAATTAAATCGGCTTCTTTGATTGCCTGTATTACCTCGGGAAGCGGTTTGCAATGTGAAGGTACGGTAAATAATCTTTTTATTTTTTTACCTGTTTCAGGTATATTAGATTCGCCTTCAACAATAGTTCCGTCTTCCATTTCTGCAGAAAGCTTCATATCGTCAAGTGTTGAAGGTAATACTCTTCCCCTGATATTTAATACTTTGGAAGATTCTTGTACAGCACGAACCATATTTCCTGTAATAGAGCATAATGCCGTTAGGAAAAGATTGCCAAAGCTGTGACCTTCCAGACCTTCACCGGTTTTAAATCTGTATTGAAAGAGCTTGGTAACCAGATCTTCATCATCGGCAAGTGCTGCAATACAGTTTCTGATATCACCGGGCGGCAAAATACCCATTTCCTGTCTCAATCTTCCAGAGCTGCCGCCGTCATCACCTACAGTAACAACTGCAGTAATATTATTAGTAATTTTTTTAATGCCTTTAAGCATTGTTGAAAGTCCGGTACCGCCGCCAACTGCAACAATTTTAGGACCGTAATTCAATTTTCTTCTTTTGTACAAAGATTCAAGAAGAGCATGCCTGTCTCTGTCCTCAGTAAGATCAAGAATGGAATAATTTGTATTTTTCCATCCTTTTAAAAACACGTATGCACCCAGAAGTACCAGTATAACACCGAGTAATTCCTGATTAACAGTTACTGCTATGTATTTAAGAATGCCTACCGCAAAATACACCGGTCTCATGTTAAATAGCACACAGAGCCCTAAAAGAGCAATTACAGTACCGATTATAATGAGACCGAACCACCTTTTGACCTGCAAACCGGGCAGCAGCCAGCCTGCATCTTTTGGCATTCTTATTTTATATAAAATCTTTTTCAAAATTTTTCTCCCAGATAATCTAATTAATCAACCCAGCCTGATGAAACAACATTGTTGAAATTTACAGGTCTTGCCTGAGCAAACTCCATGGCTTTCTCTACCAGCTCTTTGGCATCATTACTTATACAATGAAAATGAAGGGTGTCAGGACATTTATTTTCTGCAATAAGAGCTTTTAGTTTTTCAACCGAAGCATCATTTTCTATAATAAGTTCCTGCGCAATATTCATATTCAGCTCTTTGGCAGTCTGCTTAAATATCTCACTTACAGGCCCATACAGAATAAACCACTTATTAAATTTTTTAATTGAGTTTAAGAGTTTCAGCGCAAAATCCTTATTGTCTTTTAAAAGTTCATACATAGCCCCGTGAGGTCTCACATGCTCTATATTCAAGCTGTATGCCTTTGCAAAAGCTGAAATAGCACCGAGTTGATAAAGGACAATTGCTTCAATCTCTTCCTCCGTCATATCTGAAGGATTAGTACTTGTATCGGAAAAACCAATCAGAGCACCGAGAACTTTGCTCTTGAATTTACAATGTTCAACAGCATGTTTCATAGATATCGGATTACCGCTATGCAAGCCGCAGGCTATATTAACAGAGCTAACGTTATCTATCATTTCGAAAGATTTATCTTCGTTATCAGAAGATTGAGCCAAATCTATATTAAAATCTATAAATTTTTTCTTATTTTCTTCCATTAAAAACTCCACATCCAAATCCGCTTTACAAATTAAATTATAACTCATCAAATTTGTTAGTCTATAATTAAAAATTAAGAATTGATAAAGAATTGTTTTACGAAAGTTGAAAAATTCTGTTTAGATGTTAATATATAATTGTAAGCTGAAAAGAAACGGTAACCCCGTTTCTTTTTTTCTTAAAAGAGGAGAAAATATGGAACCAAAACACATAAATAAAGCAGAAATACTTGAAAAACTGGCTCCGCTTATTGACAATACGGCAATGAGATACAATATGATTCCTCTTGAAGTTGATTTTTCAAAAGAAAACGGCAAGTGGTTTTTGCGTATATTTTTATACAAAGAAGACGGAGTAACACTCGACGATTGTGAAAATGTTTCAAAAAGCCTTAATCCGTTTTTAGATGGAATAATTCCTGTGAAATTTTATCTTGAAGTCAGCTCACCGGGTTTGGACAGAAAACTTAAATCAGACAAAGAATACATAATCTTTCAGGGAAAATTAATTAATTTAAAGCTGAAAAGTTTGATTGAAGGAACAGAAGAAAAGCAATTTTTGTGCAAAATACTGGACTTTGATCCGGAAAACGGGCTGAAAGTTTTAAAAATTGATGAAAACAAAGAACTTATTGTTCCAAAAGACAAAATATACAGAGCACAATTACAAATTGAAGACATATAAAGGAGAAAAAGATGATTAAAATCGGTACAGCTCTTTTTGAAGCAACAGAAGAACTGGAAAGAGAAAAAGGCATTTCCAAAGAAGTTATTATTGAGTCTTTAAAAGATGCACTTGTTGCAGCTTATAAAAAGCATATTAAAGTTAAAGAAGCTCCGAACGTAGAAGCAATTCTTGATGAAGTTTCAGGCGAAATCGGCGTATTCAGAACAAAACTCGTTGTTGAAAATGTTGAAGATGAAAATCTTGAAATCTCGCTAGAAGATGCAAAAGAAATCGATGACGAAGTAGAACTTGAAGATGAAGTAAAAATAGAAGTTACACCGGAAAACTTTGGCCGTATCGCAGCACAGGCAGCTAAACAGGTAATCACACAAAGAATAAGAGAAGCTGAAAGAAAACTCGTTCTTGATGAATTTATGGAAAAGAAAGGGACTCTTACAACCGGCATTATTCAGCGTGTTGAAAACAGAAATGTATTTGTAAACATTGGCAAAACAGATGCAATACTTCCATTCAAAGAACAGATTCCTGGTGAATACTACAAACCCAGCAACAGAATCAGAGTATTTGTTCTTAATGTAAAAGAAACAAACAGATTGCCTCAGGTTATTGTTTCTCACGCACATGCAGAAATCGTCAGAGAATTGTTTGAATTAGAAGTACCGGAAATTGAAGACGGCATTGTAGAAATTAAATCTATTGCAAGAGAAGCCGGATTTAGAACTAAATTGGCGGTACACTCAAATGACCCTGAAATCGATTCAGTGGGTGCCTGCATAGGGCCAAGAGGTTCCAGAATCCAAACAATCGTCGGAGAACTTAAAAACGAAAAAATCGATATTGTAAGATGGTCTGAGGACCCTGTTGAATATATAGTAAATGCATTATCTCCTGCAAGAATCATCTCTGTAGATATTCTTGCTGATGATGAAAATGCACATGAAGCACTCGTTATAGTACCCGATGACCAGTTGAGTCTTGCTATCGGTCGTGAAGGACAAAATGTAAGACTTGCTCACAAGCTGACAGGCTGGAAAATTGATATCAAAAACGAATCTCAAGCAGCACAGGCAGAAGCAGCTTATCAGTCTCAATACGAAGAAGAACAGCCTGTTGAGGATGACTATATCGATGAATCTGCAGAAAATGAAGAAGAACCAATCGTTGAAGAAGAATACGGAATCGACGCAGAAGATATGGTAGAAGAAGTACCTGAAGATGAAGTTGCTGAACAAGACAACGACTCAGATGAAGAGTAATTCATAATCCTAAATAAAATAGAGGAACCTTTTTTCAGGGTTCCTCTATTTTCATAATACATTTATTACAATCGAATTTTAAAGGATATTTTACGCCGTATTCGTCTAATAAAAATAAATCTCCTGTGACTTTAGATTTTTTAAGACAAATACCCGCAAAATCTCTTATACAGTGCTTTGTTTTCATTAAAAGAATCTTTTCTCTATTTTCACCGCATTCAGGAGAAAACTCTTTAACATTGCAGCCGCATTTTTCATAAAAAGCTTTTGAGAGACTGTTAGAAATATTAAAAGAATAATCCAAATCTTTTACCGGATATTCAGGATATAAATTTACTGCATTTCGCCTTTGAAATTTGTAGTTATTTTGCGACAGTTCAGACAGCTGATTTATACAACTGCGCCTTATCTCATTCAATTTTGAAACAGGAATAAAAAGATTAAACGAAGCATCTACATGTATTTCAGAAGCATAAAATTCAGTATTACCAAGCTTTGAAAGCTGCTTAATAAGGGTATCCTTAGCTTTTTCTAGATTATCAGCAGTCTCAAACACCTCTGAGTAGTTATAAATTATCTCATTATTTTCAAAAGACTTAATAACTATTTTTTTATTATCCGCAAATATTTTTATCGGAATTTTTCTCTTAAAATCTGCAGAATCAAGCGATTTAGAGAATTTCGAGTCATAATTTCTGTATAAAACCGTCCCATTTGTTATGGCAGAAGCATCCAGCACTTCTATTGAGGTTTTGCTAACAGTTTTTACGGTTGTTCCGCTAAGGACATTATTTCTATCTAAAAATGCAAGCCTGTCACCTGCGATTAAATCATGTTTCGAATCAATGACAAGATTTTTGCCTTTGATTAATTTTACTTTTCCTATTTTTTCCCCCATAAATTTTGGAGAAAGAGGATTGATATACTTCTTTCGTTTTCCGTCAAAATAAAAATCCGTATAACCCCTGTTAAAGGTTTTATTAACATCAGGGTGAAAATCTGTCTGTATAACTCCGACAGAGGGTCTTAAATCTTTTGAAATTTTATCAATCTCTTTTCTGTAAAAAGAGACAATATTTGTGACATAGTCTTTATCTTTAAGCCGTCCTTCTATTTTTAGTGAAGTTACACCTGCGATAATTAATTCTTTTAAGTGCAATGAAAGATTGTTATCCTTCATAGACAATAAATACTGATTATCTATCAGTACATTTCCTTTTTCATCAACAAGTGAATATTTTTTTCTGCAGGGCTGTGCACATTCTCCTCTGTTAGCACTTCTTCCTCCTATATAGTGGCTAAGATAACATTGTCCGCTATAGCATACACACAATGCCCCATGTACAAAAACTTCTGTCTCGATACCAACATTTTCAGTAATATTTCTAATCTCATCCAAAGAAAACTCACGGGGAAGCACAACACGCTGCACATTCATGTCCTTTAAAAACTTAATTTTTTCGAGAGAATCATTATTGCACTGGGTGCTTGCATGCAGTGCTATCGGGGGGAGGTTCATTTCAAAAATTGAATAATCCTGAAAAATTATTGCATCAACGCCCGCATCATATAGCTGCCATATTAATTTTTCTACCCTTGGCAGTTCATCCTCGAAAATAATAGTATTTACAGTTACATAGATTTTTACAAGAAATTTATGTGCATAACGAACGATTTCTTCTATGTCAGCAAGTGAATTTCCGGCTTTTTTGCGTGCCCCAAAAGAGCCTGCACCTATATAGACAGCATCAGCACCTGCATTTATAGCAGCTATTGCACACTCTTTATTTTTTGCCGGTGCTAGTAATTCTATTTTTAAATCATTTCCAATCATTACAAAAATTATACAATAATTAATAAAAATCTCTCAAAACTCGTGACAATTCAGTATGTTTTTATTACGATAATGTTAAACTCAAGAATAATGCACAAAGGAGAATAAAAATGCAAGTTATTTTGAAAAAAGATGTACAAAACGTAGGTGAAGCCGGTGATGTAGTAAATGTTAAAGACGGCTACGCTAGAAACTTTTTAATCCCACAAAATGTAGCAGAAATCGCAACGGAAGGCGCTTTAAAAAACAGAGAACAAAATTTAGCCAGAATCAAAGCTAAACAGGAAAAACTTCATCAGGAAGCTCTTGAACTGGCTAAAAAGATAGAAGCTCTTGAAAAGTTGGAACTTTCTGCTAGAGCAGGTGAATCAGGAAAATTGTTCGGTACTATTACTACTAAAAAACTGGCTGAAGAATTGAATGCCAAATTAGGCACTTCTATTGACAGAAAGATTATTTCGCTTGATGCTGCAATCAACAAAGTCGGTGAATTCAGAATGTTAATTAAATTGACATCTAAAGTTAAAACTGAATTACCGGTTATTGTTACAGCTTCTGAAATCATCAAATCTGAAATAGAAGAAGCTCCGGAAACAGAAGAAGCAGCTGAATAAGAAAAAATATAATAAAGAATAAAGAAAGAGCCTGCTTACAATATGCAGGTTCTTTCTTGTATTTTAACAAAAATTAACAAAAAACTGTTTTTCGTCAAAAATTTCAGTTATCGTGTTTTTATTATAATGTGTGTAAGTATTCACAGGTTATGAAATGTCTCAAAATATTTTATCAAATATACCCAACTATAATGTAAATTACGGACAGAATTACGGATATAAAGCCCAACAGACTAACGGGCAAACATTTTCTGCTGCACCAGTTTCTTCTTCAGGAATTATAGAAAACAATCCAATACTAAAACAGGCTGCAAAAGCTAAAGAAAATGACGGCGGCGGATTTTTTTCCAATTTTCTTATTACTTTAGCAGGCATGTTTGGTTTAAATGAATTTTTGAACAGAAATTTGCAGGGCGAATATGACAAAACCGTTTTAAAGAAAATGGAAAACGGTATAGACAAAATTGCAAATAGACCTAATATGCAAAAAGGTATAAACTTTCTTTCAAATAAGAAAAGTCAGCTAAAAAACTGGTTAGAAACAAAAGAACTTTATCAGACTCTTATTAATAAACAAAGTTTGGGAGGAAGCGTAGTAGAAAGTCAGGCTGCAGGTGTAAGAGGACACCTCGCTTCAAGAGCTGTAGATGCGATAAAAAAATATGTCGATTACCAAACTAAAGCCGGTAATGCAAATTCTGCAGAAGTACAGAGATTTAAAGTCTTACTTGGCAGAGTTGAGAAGGAATCTTATAAGCATTTAGATGAGATAGCAAAAACTATAAAAAATTCAGGTGCACAACTTGATTTACCACTTACAAAAAAACCATGGTGGGGTCTTGGAATCATAAAAAATAAGGTTAATTTAAGAGAAATCTTAAATAAATATAATCTTGTTAATAATTACAAAAATGTAGCGCAACCAGTTATTAAAAATGGTGCAAGAGTTTTACAAAAACCATCAATCGGACAAAGAGCAGTTGGCACATTTATGCGTACTGCAGAATGTATAACAAACGGTATGTTCGGAGGCAAAGGACTCGTTCTTTTACAATCAGTATTTATTGCAATGGCATTACAGGAAGCAAGAAAAGCAGAAAAAGGCGAAAAGACTGGTTCGTTCTTCGGTGCATTGTTTGAACAAATGTCATATATAGGTGCTATCGGTCTTCAGATGCGTGTAGTAAATGCTTTGGCCGGTCTAAAATTTATCGGATGGGATAAAAGCAAACATTCAGCTTATCAAGCAGCAATGAAAGCAGTAAATGATGCTGCTAAATCCGGTAATTCTGCAGCATATAATGCGGCTAAAAATACCTTACAAACAATAAAGAACACAGCATTGAATGGTAAAAAGCTGACATTTTTCCAGAAAATGCTAAAAGGCTTAGGTAATATATTCAGCTTTGGCAGATTGAATGAAACTATAAGACCGTTAAAAGGTGTAAAAGCATCCTGGATACCTTGGGCACTTAAAACAGGACTCGGCTATGTAGGAAGAGGCGCATTCGTATTTATGGTTGTTATCCCTGTTATCGCTTCAATTGCTAAAAATATAGGATATGCAATATTTGGTAAACCGACTAAAACAATTGCAAGAGAAAAAGCAAAAGAGGAAGCAGAAAAGCTTGCAGCACAGCAAGAACAGCAAAATATTCAACAAACACAGACTCAGCAGCCAGCAGCAACTCAGCAACAAACCTCACAACCAGCACAGCAGCCTGCACAACAGGCTGTTCAACAGCCGCAACAATCGGCTAAACCAGGGAATTTACTTGATAAAATGAAGCAAAATCAAGCTAATCCTGTAGCATCGCAAACATTGCAACCTATTGCATCAACAACTATTAAAAAGACACCGGAAGAAGATGCTGGAATAAAAAGAAGCTATGTTCCAAACGCATATCTCGGAACCGAAAATCCTGTAAACCCAGCATCAAGCAGATCAGCTCAAATTGATGAAGTATTAAGAAGGGCTGACATTGCAGAAGCAAGAGCAAGAGCTCTTGGTGCATAATTGCATAAATATTTATTGCAGTTATTAAGTCCACAAATTATTTTGAGGGCTTAATATTTTGTTACAATTAAAATTTTTATAGCAATATAACAATAAAAATATACTTTATATATATAAGACTAGACATTAACATTTTTAGTTTAAATAAGTAGAGGAAAAGAAAAGCCATGAGTGGCAACATAAGCAGCATTAAATATACAGAATATACAGAGAGCTACAATCCTGCTGTTAAAGATACAGGAAAACAAAATGTTTCCAGTATCCAGCTTTTCCAGTCGACTTTAGCTAAACCTAATACTGAATCTACTGAACAGACACAAACTGCTCAGAACAAAACTGTTGTCCAAAAAAGAAATCTTAATATATCTGAATTAGCAGACAAATATAAAGATAATCCGTTAGGTGTATTAAATGAACTTGGTATAAACTTCACTGAAAAACAAATTAAAGAATTAGAAAAAGCCATAAAAGATGAAAAACATTTGAAAGCATTTTTAACTATTGTTGATAAAGCAAATTTGAAAGCAGAAGACATAATGGCTGCTGTAAAGAAATCAAAAGAATTTAAAAACAGCAATATCTTTAAAAGAGGTTGGAATGTTTTGAAAACTGTTTTCACTGACGGTATTTCTGAAGCAGTAGAATTAGCAAAAAGCGAAAGAGTTTATTATACAGAAAAATTAAGTGAAAATATGAGCGTAATCAGAAACGAAAGAGAAGACTTCTCTTCTGAAGGATTAGCAAATATTTCTGATATTTGTATACAAGAACCAGATATAGCTGACGATACACTGCATTTTGTTACAACTAAATCTGAACCAGGCAAACATGTATATACGGAATCAGATGTAATATCTGCTGCTGAATTTATGCAAGATAAGCCTCAAGAAGCTGAAACATTCGTAGCTAATGCTCAGGAATTGGAATCGATAAAAGACACAAACGGAAAAATGAAATATCAAGGTTCCACAATCATAAACGTTGATAAAAGAATGGTTAACAATAAAGACTTGCAGCCAACAATGATGAAAACAGCACACAAAGCTGACATGACAGATGAATACTTAAATAACATAACTTACAATTTGGAAAAAAATCCATATATGCAAGATGCAATTGAGTATTCTTTAAATGCAAAAAAATCTGATGGAACGGACAGATTTTCTGCAAACAGCATCAATAGTGAATCAAATCACCTCTTAGACAAAACTTCTAACTACTGTGCAAATTATACGAATAATTTAAAAGAAATAGCACCTTATGAAAACATTAGTTCAGAAAGTATTGTAAAAGTTGCAGGTAATATTACATCACACCCAGAAACTAAAAATGATGTTATTAGACAAATTAAAAACAAGAATTTGTCAGAAAGTGAAATTGTTGCATACAGCGATAATTTAACAAAAAATTCAGAAAAAAATAATAATCAGGCATCTCAATATAATGTAAACAAAAGCACAACAACAACTTCAAACACAACTAATACTGTTTCTAATTCTACAGAAAATACAGTAACTGAACCCCAAAATAACAATTATGAAAACATAATAAAAAATAATAGTACTATCAAAAACACAACTGCTAATCCAATAGAAAAAGGTGAAAATAATAAACTTAAAACTATTAATTTTTCTTATTTGGAAAATTTACAAAACAGTTATATATCAGAATCAGACTATAACAGAATTTATAATTATTTTGGTTCAATGACAGACAATCTGATTGCAAAAATAAAGAAAGATCCTAGCTTTGTAGAAGTAATAAAAGCATGTAACGGAAATAAAGTTATTATTGAAGCAGAATTAAATAATCCTGGATTAGTTGCAAAAATAAGAAGTGCAGCTAATCCCACAAATAAACAGTTAAGTGAAATTCTTAGTGTTTGTACAGATAATAGCAGTACAAATGTAATGCTTGCCGCATTGGAAGCTTGTTCTGTAAATCAAGCAATAAAGGCAACTAGATACAGCAAAATTACGAATACTAAACAAGACGCACTCAGTATTTTAGGAAGCACTAAGAGCAACACAAATAAACAAAGTGAATTAGAACAATTATATGGCGTAGGCACAAACAGAGAATTTGTCTGCTAAACCTTAAACTCAACAAGTTCTATCTTTTATTAAAAAATACTGCTTCAGCAAATGCTTCACCATATTCATTCTTAATTCTTAAATATCCTTCTGAATTTCTTATACTAAGTAATTTGTCAGCAGTTGCACTTATTGTTTTAACATTGTTTGATGGCAATTTGGGTTTACTATTTCTGAAATTTTCTTCTACAACTGATTTATGAGCATTATTATTCTCAGTAGTAATTTTCTCAGATAAAATATTAAAACTACTTTCATAACATTTTTTTAAACGTTGTTCAACAGTTAGAGATTGTTTGTGTTTTCCTAATTGAGAATATTCACTATTGTTTAATTTCTCTTTTATAAAAGCATCTATTTGATTTTTAGGTAAATTTTCACCGTCAAATTTCTGAAAAATTTTATACCCGACTAGTTTTAATCTTCTTACAAAATCCGCATCATCACTATCAGGAATAGAAACTCTTGCATATCCCGTTTTGGAATTACCTATCAATCCATTTTCATATGATTCAACTAACTCTTTCAAATGTTCTTTTTTTGCAGTATTTACACCTGGCTGAGAAATAGGGATTCTGAATGTTGAGCCAAAACTAATATTTTTCATAATGTTTTCTCCATTTTTTATTATGCTAATTTAACAAATAAAAAGAAAATAATTTGTTATTAGAACAAGTATTAATTAATAATAATTAAAAAAGTTATAATAAAAAACTCATGCTAAGTTTTAAAACTGTTACTAAAGCGATAAGTTCGAACTTTTTGAGGTACAGAATCTAACCAACTTGAAGTTTATGTATCCAACCGGTAAGATTCCGAAATAAATTCGGAATGTCATTTTCAAGTTAATTGTCACTCTAGATTTATTTCAGGGCCTTATTGGTTATGAATTTAACGCAAATTTTGTAAGATGCTGCACTTCGTAAGGACATGCTCACACAAAATTTTTAAGATCCTGAAACAAGTTCAGCATGACAAAATAATAAAAAACTCGATTCTCTTAAACCCCAGATGATTAAAGGGTTTAGCCTATTTTGAAAATTTTGGTTTAAATTATTTTTCGTCACAAACAGTGTAAACATGCATAAAAAGAGCCGAAACGCCTCGTATTTAGAAAAACTGGGCCCGGAGACTCTGCCGAATAAAACAAGACTAAATGTCTTGTTTTATGAGAGGTAGAACCCCGAATTTTCGAAGAAAATTTGCGGTTCGAATCCCATGAAAAAAACTCCCGAAGGAGTTTTAAAAACTGGGCCCGGAGGGATTCGAACCCACGACCAAGGGATTATGAGTCCCCTGCGCTACCGCTGCGCCACAGGCCCGTGGCTTTATATTCAATTTTATTACGGGACTGCTTGCGGTAGCTGCGCTACCTTCCTCTCCTCTGATGTAACATTTAGTCACATCTTCGTCGGCAGAGTGCCACAGGCCCGTGGCTACACAATGTACTCCTCTAAGCATTTGCCTAAAGAGTTAACAATACAGAATCTGTATTCATAAACCTTATAACAATCATCTACAGGATTATGATACTTTATTAAGTTATCATTAACATACAGCATGGTCAAGTATAATTATTTTTCTGATTCAGTATCCGGCATAGAATCATTTATACTTTTTAAAAATCTATAATTTTCATTAGCAGTATTGTCTCTGTATTTTGCTTCATTTAAATATCTGACTAAAACACCTGTAAACAAGACAGGTACGACCAGTGAAGCAAATAATTTGTTTGTTTTTAATAGATCTACATGCTTTTTCAAATATTTTTCCGAAGGAAGAACAATTTTTTTGTTAATTAAAGATTTGTTCAACAAATTCTTAACTGGATTTTTAACACTTGAACTTAATCTTTCTGTAAAAGCAGGAAATTTTGAAGTAATTTTATTTTTTATAGCACTAGCACTTGTTAGTATTCCGGCAAATGCACCATACATTGCTGCAATATCAACAACAGTTGAAGCAACAGGATGATTCATATTTACATTATCAAAGAACTCTGATTTAGAATTAACAGCACTTTTAATACCGGATATTAAAGTACCAGCAGCAAAAGCAGCAGCCCAGACAGCAGCTGTTTTTGAGCCTTTAAGAACTTTTGAAGCTAATGTTCCGTTTTTTGTAACAGTACTAGCAACAACATCTACCAAAGGTATTACCAATAATGCTTTGTATACATTCTTTGATACATTAACAAATCTCTTGTTTGGTTCTAATGCAGAATAAAACTTGATTTCTTCATCCGTCAACTTATTTATAGAAGAATTATTTTTTTTACAAGTGTTATCTTCATCAGGTTGCAATAAGCCATTACCAAAATTTACCGGATGATTTTGATAGTTGTTAGACAAATAAAAAGTATTATTTATTTTTGAAACAGCCATGCTTTTTTCCTATATTAAAATTATACAACAGAAATATAATTTTTGTTTAAAAAATAATTTTATGTTAATTAATACTTGTTATGAAAAGATATATTTTAAAGACTCAAGGTTGTAAGTCCAACCAGTTGGAATCAGTTATTATTAAAGAAAAATTAAATGATGCCGGTTATGAAGAGAGCAAAGATATAATAAATGCAGATTACTTTATCCTGAACTCCTGCTCAGTTACGTCAAATGCAGATATAGAAGCACTGAGATTTTTGCGTAATGCAAAAAACAAAAAGCCTGATATTGTTACGGTTATTACCGGCTGCAGTGCACAATTACATGCAGATGAGTTAAAAAAACATCCATATATTGACATAATTCTCGGAAACGATGATAAATTCAGTATAATTGATGCAATAAATAGTAAGAAAAACAGTGTTAAAGACATTTTTGAAATTAATTATTTTAATAATCAATTTGTGCATTTCTATAACAACACAAGAGGATATTTAAAAATTCAAGATGGCTGCAATAACCACTGCAGTTACTGTACAATTCCTCTGGCCAGAGGTAAAAGCAGAAGTAATTCTATAGATAATATAATTAAGCAAATAAGACTTTACACTGATATCGGCATAAAAGAGGTTATTTTAACGGGTATACATATTGGTCAATGGGGACAGGATTTTACAGAGAAAAAAAATTTTTTATATATGCTTGATGCAATAGAAAATACTGATATTGTCCGCTATAGGCTAGGATCATTATACACAAATGAGATTGATGATTCTCTTCTTAATTTTTTATCAAAATCAGAAAAATTCTGTCCGCATTTTCATTTGTCACTCCAGTCTCTGACAAACAAAACGCTGCATGCAATGAACAGGCAATACAATGCAGAAAACTGCCTTTATTTAATAGAAAAAATTGATTCGCTATTTGACATGCCATTTATAGGGAGTGATATTATTGTCGGGTTTCCCGGAGAATCAGATGAAGACTTTAATATAACAATGAATAATGTAATTAAATCAAAATTATCAAATATACATGTTTTCCCTTATTCAGTAAGAGAAAATACCAAAGCAGCAAATATGCCGGAGCAAATTCCCGAAAAAATAAAAAACCTGAGAGCTGATAAATTAAAACTTATTGCAAAGACTAAATATTCTTCCTTTAAGAAAAGAAACTTAAACACAACAGCACAGGTGCTGATTGAAAAACGACCGGATAAAGATACCGGTTTACTAAAAGGCGTCACAAAAAATTATCTGAATGTATACATTGATTCTAAAGACAAATCCCTATGCAATACTATTCAAAAAGTTAAAATTCTTAACACAAAAGATGAAAATTTATTTTGTACTATAATCTAAGAATGAAATTAAAAATACTTGTCGTCCAAAATAATGCAATAATAGGCAATAAGCAGGCAACATTAAACAATGTTGAACAGCTTATATCTAAATATAATAATCAGCATTTTGATATTATAGTGTTGCCTGAAGTTTTTGCAATCGGATGGTATTGCAAAAATTTCCCCAAAGAAGCTGAAACATTGGATAATAGTGAAACTATAAGCTTTTTAAAGAATATTGCCAAGGAGTATAAATCACTTGTAGTAGGCGGTACTTTTATACAAAAAACTAAGGATGGTTTGTTGAAAAACACATGTCCTGTTATTAGTTCAAAAGGACAACTTGTGACTACATACGATAAAATGCATCTTTTTTCTCATAATGGCTCGGAAGAAAATAAATTTATAGCCAAAGGAAATGAACTGAAAATACTTGATTTTGGTAAAACCAAAATTGGACTATCAATTTGTTATGACATAAGGTTTCCTGAATTATACAGAACATATTCTAAAGCTGGTGTAGAAATTTTTATTAATACAGCAGCCTGGTCAATAAACAAACCGGAACACTGGGATATTATGCATAAAGCAAGAGCAATAGAAAATCAGTGTTTTATGATTGTTGCTGACCAAACTGGAAAAATAACCGGTAATGAATACAATCTGGGACATTCTATGATTATTAATCCTTGGGGAACTGTCCTTTCTGAACTTCAATCAGAGGAGGAATGTATATATTATGAAATTGACACTGATGAAGTCAAAAAGTTAAGAGAAAAATTCCCTCTAATAAAAGACAGACGTGATATGGAGTTTACAGCATTTAAATATAAGGAGATAAAAGTTAATGAATAAAATAAAGGCTTTTATAACAATATGTACAGCAATAATTTTAGGCTGCAGCAGCGTTAGTGCCGCAAGTCTTGATTCAATAATTAAAAAATCTGACCTTAACAAGACAGCGACGATTGCTGTTTCTGTGAAAGATACAAAAACCGGGCATGTAGTATACGAATACAATGAACATAAATATATGAATCCGGCTTCAGTATTAAAAATTTTTACAATGAAAACCGCTTATGATGAACTGGGACAAGATTATAGTTTTCAAACATCTGTATATGCAGATAATAAGAACAATTTATATATAAAGTTAAGTGCAGATCCATCTTTGTCATCAACTGCACTTAAGACTTTATTATCAAATGTAAAAGAAAATTACAAAAAACCCGTCCAAGATATAATTATTGATTCTACAGTAATAGATAATAAACAGTGGGGAACAGGCTGGATGTGGGATGATGATACAAATCCGCTGTTGCCAAAGTATTCACCATACTCCGTGAATGAAAATAAAATAGATTTAACAATTACACCGCAGAAAAACGGCAGACAACCTGAAATAAAAAATAAAAGCAACTATCCAATAACAATTGTTAATCTTTTGAAATATGGAAACAATAATTCTATAAATTTAGAAAGAACCCCGTGGATAAGCGGTGATATGACATATATCACAGGAACAATAAAAACATCAGCACATATTGTTCTGCCTGTTTCGTCACCTCAAAGACATTTTATAAATGTATTAAATAATACATTAAATTCAACAGGTATCAAGTATAAAGGAACAATAAAAACTGCCCAGATGCCGGCAAATGTTGTTAAAATAGCGTCTATTTCAAGTGAACCTTTGAATGAACTTATTGCAAATACATTAAAAAATAGTAATAATTTCTATTCAGAAATGGTATTTAAAGCAGCCGGAGGACACAATACAAAGTCACAGGGTACAACACAAAAAGCAATAGATTTGTTTAATTCAACATATTCTGATATAAAATCTGACACACCGGTAATTGTCGATGCTTGCGGGATATCCAGAAATGACTTAATAACTGCAGACTGGATTACAGAAGCATTAAATAAAATTTACAAAGAAAAAGATTCTGAAGAATATATTTCACTATTAGCAAAGCCTATAGAGGGTACTCTCTCTGACAGATTGCTTAATATAAGTCTGAAACTGAGAGCAAAAACAGGTACAGCAAGCGGAATAAGTACTATTGCGGGCTATATCAATACAAAATCAGATAAAAAATACAGTTTTGCAATACTTATACAAAATCATAACTCATCAGTACTTGATGTAAAGAAATTTGAAGATGAATTAATTAATGAAATTTATAAAATGTAATTAGACTAAATATATTAGGTTTTTTTAAAAAAGTTATTATATAATAAAAATATAATAGATTGACATAAATAAAAATATTATTAAAAGATAAATAAAAGGATATAGAGGTATGAAACTAAAAAAATTAATTATCGGATTAGCAATATTTTCAATTATAGGTGCATCTGCAGCATTTGCACAGCAGACACCTGATTCTGCAATTAGAGGGCTAATTAATTTATATAAAGGTCAAAACTACATTGGATGCATAAATGCTTCTGATAAAATTATCGAGCAAAATCCATCAAATATATTTGCATACTATTATAAAGGTCTTGCTTATGTACAACTTGGAAAAACAGAAGAAGCAACAAAAGCATTTGAACAGGTTATCAGCTTAAATAGCAACGCAACACTTGTAGAATATGCACAAAAAGCAAATTCATGCATCAGCAATCCAGAAGATTGCAATAAATATGAAAAAGAAGTTAGTGAACTTGATTCATTTATAAAATCAGGTAAATTTTACTCTGAAACAGTACAAACAGAAGTTAACAAAAAGAAATTAGACAGGATTAAAGAAAATATAAATGATGAATTAGGTCCCAAAAAAGGAGAAATGCCATCAAATGAAGAAATTGCCAATGCTGTAAAAACTCTTGCAAAATTAGGTATAAATCCGCTTGCAGGAATAGGTTCAAACTATTCTAATCCACAGATGATGGAAATGAGTATGCTTCTGGGAAACAATTCTTACAACAACCCTAATATGAATATGATGCCAATGTTATTAATGAATCAGAATAACAACGGACAGATGTCACCTGAACTTATTCAGACAATGATGATGTCACAAATGCCTGCTTTGTAATATTTATCTGGAACTTTATGAGAAATGAATATTATTACTGAAAAATTTGGCGAAATAAGTATAGACGAAAATTTAATTTTCAATTTTATTGAACCTATTATCGGATATGACGCATTAAAGAAATATGTACTTGTTGAACACTCAGAAAATTCAGCTTTTAAATGGCTCCAATCTGTTGAAGAACCATCTCTGGCATTTCCAGTAACATCACCGGCTTTTTTTGATATAGACTATCAATTTGAAATACCTACAGAAAAAGCAGAAAAAATTGATTTACATTCTGTTGAATCATTAATTTCCTTAAACATAGTAACAATTCCTGCACATAATCCGAAAAAAGCAACAATAAATCTGCTTGCACCAATTATTATAAATGCAGCAAACAGAGAGGGAATGCAGATTATATTGTCTAATTCAAATTATCCTGTTAGGTATCCTCTTTTCAAAGGCGAAACAGTATAACGGTACAGGTATTTCAACAATAGGAGATATGGATGTTAGTATTAGCCAGAAAGGTCGGCGAAAAAATAATATTAAACGATAACATAGAAGTTATCGTACTTGATTCTAACCAGAATACTGTAAGAATTGGTATTAATGCGCCTAAAAATGTCACAGTATACAGAGAAGAATTGTATAAAGAAATCAAAAATGCAAACATTAGCAGTAATAGTGTTTCTACAAATTCAATGAGTGAACTGCATGATTTAATAAAAGAGAGAAAGCAATCTTTTACAAATTCAAATTATGAAAATCTGATAAATAGATTGCCTCATTCATAAATTTAATAAATTTTGTCATGAATAGAAAAGAACTTCTAAACGATTTTTACGTTACTAAAAATTATCAAAAATTAAAACAAATTTTGACAGTTTCAGCAAGTGATAAAGAAAAGGAAATTCTTGCAAGGATATATCTTGAAGAGAAAAAATACTCCGATGCTGCAGAAATATACAGCAATCTTGGAATGATTTATGAATACGGACGCTGTGAACTTCTACAAGGGAATTTAGAAAAAACAAAAGAATTATGGCAACGTATAAAAGAAGATAGTCCTCCGGTATTGTGGGGTAAATCATTACTTGAATTTATAAATCTTTATGTAATTCATATACCCAGTTTTTTTCAAATACGCGCATTTTTAGAAGTGGATCTAGATGCCTTATTAAAAGCAAAAATGATTTCATACTGTGAAAATATAGCAAATGGCGCGCATTTATTTGCACAAAATAATCAGGAAAGCTATAAATTCATTGGCAGAGTTTTTGTAAATAACGGGTATTTTGATTTAGCCGAATTGTTTCTAAAAAGAGCAAAAGATATATGTTATGTTGACCCTGAAGTACATTTTTTACTGGCAAAATGTTATATAAATGCTAATGACTACAAAATGGCAAAAGAGTCCCTGTTGACAAGTATAGAAAAAGGATATGGATACTATCCGGCAAAAAAACTGCTTGAAAACTTAAAATTAAGTTGAAACATAGCTATGTTATGAGGTAAAATAATGACATAAATGTGGAATAATATATTTTTCTACATTCTTGTATATACGGACAGGAGTTAATAAATGTTTGAACGTTTTACTGAAAAAGCGATAAAAGTAATCATGCTCGCACAAGAAGAAGCGAGAAGATTGGGTCATAACTTCGTCGGCACAGAGCAGGTACTGCTTGGGCTAATCGGCGAAGGAACGGGTGTTGCTTCAAAAACACTTAAATCAATGGGTATAACGCTTAAAGATGCCCGTGCAGAAGTTGAAAAAATTATCGGCAGAGGCTCAGGATTTGTTGCTGTAGAAATTCCTTTTACACCAAGAGCAAAAAGAGTGCTTGAATTATCATGGGATGAAGCAAGACAACTCGGACATAACTATATTGGAACCGAACACCTTTTACTAGGCTTAATAAGAGAAGGTGAAGGTGTTGCGGCAAGAGTTTTGGAAAACCTCGGAGTCGATTTAAACAAACTGAGAAGCAATGTAATAAAAATGCTCGGTGAATCAAAACCTGCGGCACAAACTGCTACTGCAGGAACAGCATCAGGCGGCAAGACTAAAACACCTTCTTTAGATGAATTTGGTACTGACTTGACACTTGCAGCTCAGGAGCAGAGACTTGACCCTGTTGTAGGCAGAGAAAAAGAAATTGAACGTGTTATTCAGATTCTTGCAAGAAGAACAAAAAATAACCCTGTCCTAATCGGTGAACCAGGTGTTGGTAAAACAGCAGTTGCTGAAGGATTGGCAATAAGAATCGTTAACTCTGACGTACCTGACATACTTGAAGGCAAAAAAATCATCCAGCTCGATATGGGTCTGCTTGTTGCAGGTACAAAATACAGAGGTGAGTTTGAAGAACGTTTGAAAAAAATAATGGACGAAATCAGACAGGCCGGAAATGTAATTCTAGTAATTGATGAAATGCATACTTTGATAGGTGCAGGCGCTGCTGAAGGTGCTATCGATGCGGCAAATATTTTAAAACCAGCACTTTCCAGAGGCGAAATTCAAGTTATAGGTGCAACAACACTTGATGAATACAGAAAATACGTAGAAAAAGATGCAGCTCTTGAAAGAAGATTCCAGCCTGTAATTATTGACGAACCGTCTATTGATGAATCTATAGAAATCATAAGAGGTTTGAAATCTAAATATGAAGAACACCACAGATTAAAAATTTCAGATGAAGCAATAATTGCGGCTGTTTCTTTGTCTGATAAATATATTACAGACAGATTTCTGCCGGATAAAGCTATTGATATTATTGATGAAGCAAGCTCAAAAGTTCGCCTGAACGTAAGTTCTCTGCCGCCTGAGGGCAAAGAACTTGAAAAAGAGCTCAAAAGCATCATTAAGCAAAAAGAAGATGCAATCAGAAATCAGGAATTTGAGCATGCTTCTAATCTCAGAGACAAAGAAGCTGATTTAAAAGAAAAAATCAGAGAAATGTCACAACAATGGAAAGAAGAGCATGATGCAAACAAACCTGTTGTTACAGCTGAACATGTAGCAGAAGTAGTAAGTACAATGACAGGTATTCCAACTACAAAAATTACAGAAAAAGAATCCGAAAGACTATTGAAACTCGAAGATACACTTCACCAAAGAGTAATCGGCCAGGATCAGGCAGTTGTATCTCTTGCAAAAGCTATCAGACGTGCGAGGGTTGGTTTAAAATCACCTAACAGACCTATCGGAAGCTTTATTTTTGCTGGGCCTACCGGTGTAGGTAAAACTGAACTTGCAAAAGCACTGGCTGAAGCAGTATTTGGCTCTGAAGACAATATGATAAGAGTAGATATGTCAGAGTTTATGGAAAAACATTCTACAGCAAAACTTATCGGTTCTCCTCCGGGATATGTTGGTTATGATGACGGCGGACACCTTACTGAAACAATCAGAAAGAAACCTTACTCGGTTATTCTTTTTGATGAAATAGAAAAAGCACACCCTGATGTATTTAACATAATGCTGCAAATTCTAGATGACGGACGTCTGACAGATGCAAAAGGACGACATGTAAACTTCAAAAATACAATCATCATAATGACAAGTAACGTCGGTGCGAGCATGATTACAACAACATCAAAACTTGGCTTCTCGGTTGCTGAAGATGAATCTAAAGATAAATATGAACATCTCAAAGATACTGTTATGGAAGAAATGAAAAAGGCATTCAGACCCGAATTTCTTAACAGAATTGATGATATTATCGTATTCTCACACCTCAGCAAACCTGAAATAAGAGAAATTGTTGATCTTATGTTTAAAGACCTTGTTAAACGTATTCAGTCACACGATTTCACTATTGAGGTTTCTGATGAAGTTAAAGACTACCTTGCAGATGAAGGATACTCTGAAGCATACGGTGCAAGACCATTAAGAAGAGTTATTCAAAAGAAAATCGAAGATACTCTTGCTGAAGAAATTCTTAATGGTAAGTATCAAGCAGGTGATATAATTTCGGCAAAACTCGAAGATAAAAAAATTGTCTTTGAAAAAATAGGACATAAAGAGACTATAGACACAAAAGAAACAGAAATAGCAAAGTAAATTGAATATAAATAAAACATAAAAAGAACAAGCATGAAAGCTTGTTCTTTTTGTATGAAAAAAACAAAAATATTTAATTGATTTTATTTTTTTAAATTTTTAATAAAATGCCCTACTTTTAGCATAAAAGGCTGCTCTTCTTCTGATTTTAATTCATCATATTTTTGCTGTAGAACCTTTGAAACATTAGGAGAATCTACAGTATCTATTTTGTTTTTAAGGAGATTAAGAGCTTGCTTTAGTTTATTATTACGTTTTAGAAAATCTACATACTCATAAATAATAAGATTATTAAATGGCTCTAGTCTCAGAGCATACGAATAATAATTTATTGCATTCAGATAATCATTTGCTTTATCAGCAGATTGCGCAGCATTATAGAGATAATCAACATTTAGCTCATCAAGCATAGATGCTTCTTTGTAATATAAAAATGCTGAGTCAAACTCTTGAGCATCAAAATATAACTTTGCTAAAAATGCGTAATATGCATGGTTAGATGGCTGTAAAGAAACTGCAATCTTTGCACTTTCTATAGAACGATTTTTTAATCCTTGTGCAGCAAAGATTTCAGCTTGATATTTATATGCTTCTGCACAGCTGTTATCCAATTTTATTGCATTATCAACAATTTTCAATGCATCATTATATTTCTTCTGCCTTAGGTATAATTTAGCTTGCATAAGATGCGCAAAAATAAAGTGTTTATTGAGATACAATACTTTTGTAATTATATCCTGTGCAACCTGAAACTGCCCGAGCTCACAATAACAATCTGCAAGTTCGCTAAGATATTCCAATGACTCAGGCTTTATGTTAAGAGCACTTTGCAAACAGCTTATTGCCTCTTTGTACATGGGAAACTCTTTATATATCTTTGCCATCGCATAATATAAAAAGTCATTATTTGTAACTGATTCTGCCAATTGATGCAATGAATTCTTTGCATCAATTATATTGCCATTTTTGGCACTTAACATTGCTTTCAAAATAATAGCATCAGTATAATTTGCATTGAGCGCAAGTATATGTTCAATGGTTTCAAGTGCTTTGTTGTAATCATGGCGTTCATAGTATAGGTAAGCAAGCGCATAATTATAAATCAAATTTGATTGTTCAAGAGAAACTGCTTTTTTAAAAGACTGTTCCGCTTCCATCAGCCAACCATTAAGAGAATATGCCGTACCCAAATTGTAATGGTAGAAGGCATTATTCGGCTCAATTTTTATTGCAAACTGAAAATAATTTATAGCATCACCAATTTTTTGCTGATCTAATTTTAAAAGTCCAAGATAATTGTAAGTCCTGTCACACTGAATTTCGTCGAGAATACTGTTAAAAAGTTTTTCTGCATCTGCTTCTTGATGCTTCTGGTAATAAATTACACCAAGATAAAACCTTGCATCTGTATTTTGCGGATAAAGCTTTATAATTTCTTGAAAGATTCCTATTGCTTTAAAAATCTGGTTTAATTTTAATCTAGCATAACCTTCAATCAAGAGTAATTTTTCATTTTTTCTTTCTTCAAAATTGAAATTTGACGATTCAATTTCTTCAATTATTGTATTATACTGGCTGCATTCAGTAAGCATTTCCAGATAAGTAACAAAATTATCTATTACAGGTGAAAGCTTGTACAATTTCTGCGCATATTCTAGTGCCTTTGCGTATTTTTTATTGATTTTATTGATATTAATTACAATTTTTAGTGTTTCAATATGTTCTTGATTAAGCTCCAATATTTTTTCAGCATATTCAAGCGAACGCTCAAAATTATTCATCAAAAAATACAACTGAGATATTTGAGACAGTATTTCTATATTATCACTGTCCAAGCAAAGTGCTTTATACAAGGCTTCTATAGCCTGTTTATAATGTTTTTCTTCCTGAAACTGGAAGGCTTGCTTTAAAAATTTTGCTGTTAACCCGTCACTCATACATTCATTATATTGTTAATTCCTAACTGCGTAAAGTATTTTATTGAAATATACTTTAATTTTATGATTCTGAAATAGATATATTGGTAACTCCTGCATTTCTCGCTTTGTCCATCAATTTTACTACTGCACCATGTGAGGCCTCAGGCTGAGCAAGTATTAAGACACCTTCTGGAAATTCTTTTGATTTCTGCTTTATTACATTCTCAAGCTGTGACGAAACAATTTCATTATCATCAATATAATATCTGTCATCATCACTTACTGTAACAGATATAAGTTTGTTTTCCTGTTTTACATCCTGAACTTCCACATTGTTAGGAACAGCAAGATTTAATCCCTGTTGATCCAGTAAAGGAGCAATAACCATCATTATAATTAACAGAACAAGAAAAATATCTGTTAACGGTGTAATGTTTATTTCATTGAATGTATTTCGTTCTCTGCTTGCCATTATGTTTTTCCTTATTCCTCAGCCGGTATTTCGCCTACCGGTCTATAGTCATTAACAGGTAAATCCGTTACAGGTATGTTAGTTGTTTTTCCCTGAGGTTTTTCATTATTTTTTAGTTTCTTTTGTTCTTTTTTAGAAAGCGGTTCACCTGCCACTATAAGTTTATCAAACTCAGCATCCTGAGCTGCCTTCATTATTTTCATTATCTCTTTGCTCTTGACGCTTTCGTCGGCCTTTACTACAATTTCTTTCTTTTCGAGCTTTGGTTTTAGTGCAACAAGCTGTCTGTAAATATCATTTTCTTGAATAGCCGTTCCATTTATATAAAATTTACCGTCTTTTGTTACTGAAATTGTAGCCTTGTCCTGTTCAACACTCAAGCCGCTGTTAATTTCAGGCATTTTAATACTGCTGTCGTTTGATTGAAATGTCGGTGCAATAACCATCATAATAATCAAAAGTACCAGAAAAATATCTGTTAATGGTGTTATGTTTATTTCTGTGAAAAGTGCCTCTTTCCCTTTTGTAGTCTTAAAAGCCATTTCTGTTTATCCTTTTTCCGGAATTATTCCTGTTTTATCTAATCTAGTGTCGCAGTTGCCGCCTCGAGCCTTCGAGCCATCACTGCTTACCTTTTTAATGTGACACTCACCTACACTTAACTTCGTTAAGTTTCAAAGACAGGCTCACTACTGCTCACTTCTTTGCGCGTGTTCGCTTTGTCAAAAAATTCATTCACGTCACTTTGCTCCTTATCACGAATTTTTCTCGGTGAATCTTATAATGCTATATTCGTAGGTTGATTCACTACTACTTCTTCATTGCTGTCAACAAAGCTCAAGAAAAGCAGTTTAATAAGCTGAAAATCATCTTCAAATCTTTTAACCATTGATTGAAAATAGTTGTATAATACAACAGCGACAATTGCTACACCCAGACCTAATGCTGTTGCTATCAACGCTGATGCAATACCTGACGCAACTGCTGCTGATTGATTTCCCTGTACAGCCAAATCCTGAAATGTGTATAAAATTCTTACAACTGTACCGAATAAGCCTAAAAACGGACAAACACCGCCAATTGTACCGAGTATTGTTAGATGTGATTCGAGTTTTCTTGTTGCAAGGCTGGAAGCGATATCAAATGAACGGGAAAAGCCGTTTTTCTGCTCGGAAAAAATTCTCACTGCTTCTTCTGATACCTCTCCTATGATGCCTCCTAACTGTACACTTAAATTCTGTGCGGAATCCAGATTGTTTCTAGCCAGTTCTTTTTGAAGTTTTGGAATAAACTGCACAACATCTCTTTTGTTTTTGTTGTAATAATAAAATCTGTTGATTGCTACAGCTACAGTAAGTATTGAACACAGAAGAATCGGTGCAATAATCCATAAGTCTTCGATAGCTGCTTTTAGTAATAATTCCATTTTGTATCCTCTTTCTATCTAATTTAATATCGGTTTTTAGTAAGTCGTTGCTCCAAAAACGTTGTAGTCAAACGTAAATTGAATATCTACACTGTCTCCTTTATATTCAGGCGGCAATGGTTTAAACGGGGCAGTCAATTCTACTGCGTGCATTGCTGCTCTGTCTGCTGCCGGCAAACCGGAGGATTTGTATACCCTGTGTGATATGAGTCTTCCGTCTCTTGCAATTTTAAACAGCAGTACAACTCTTTTGCTTTCGTTGCCTTTTGGCGGTTCCCAGTTCATTTTTATTCTTCTCTGGAGTTCTCTCATATAAGGACCAAAATCCGGCTCTTTGATTGCATCTATTCCGGGTGCACCTTTTGGATTACCTGGACTTGGATTACCTATGTTGCCGCCTCTTCCCGCACTACCCGGTGAAAATCTTCCGCCTGAGGAACCGCCGCTTGGAGAAAAACTCGGAGCAGGGGTTCTGCTGCCTGAACCTGCCGAGCTGCTTTTAGTTCCCGAGCCAGTCTTTGACCCTGCAACAGGACCGGCCGATGGACCTGCTACTTTTGGTGCTGCAACTTTCGGCATTGGTACATTAAAACTATTATTAGGTTTATTTACTTTGGGTGCACTTGGTTTTATCGCCGGCCTCGGTGCAACTGTCGGTGCTTTTGTTTGAGTACCCTTTGGAGTAGGTGCTGGAGCGTTTTTTTTCGGAGTTTTAGGAGCCCAAGGCATTTGTATTGCAGGTTTTGGTGCTTGCTTTTGAACAGGCTTTTGCTGCTTAGGCTGTGTTCTTGCCGGTTGTTGTTCCCTTTTTGGCTGCTGCCTGTGTGCAGGAGCAGCTTGTTGTTGTGGTTTGCTTGCCTGCGATGCTGCTTGAGGCTGTGAAACCGGTCTTTTGGGATCGTGTATACCTCCAGCTCTGGAATTTCGGTCAGCTCTGAATTTTGTATTTTTATTTATCGGCTCAGCTTCTTTATTTACAAGCACAAATTCAATGTCTTTTGGCTTTTGCTGAGGCTTATCAAATATTGAAAAATGTACGCCTAAAATAGCTAAAATAATTATGCTAAGCCATACAAGCCCCACTGCAATCGGGTGCAGTGCAAAAGAAAAGATAAAACATTTTTTTAGCGAAATATCGTTTTCATCTTCTTTTTTGTAGATACCGTAAGTATACTTTGTATCTTTTATCTCTTCGTCTTCTTCGTCGTATAAATTAATGTTGCCTAGTAATGTCATTTTTTCCCCAAATCTCTTTTGTTTTAGTTTAACAAAATCATTTCGCTAAAACAAATCACCTGATTTACCTATTAATGTTGGTAACCTTGCTGCGGTGTAAATGTAATCTGCTGGTCAAGTACAACATTGATAACACTTCCTGCCGGTATTACTGCGGGAATACCTCTGTCCCAAATTGATTTTACAACTACTGCTGACGCACCTGCTGCTGCTCCAAACTTTTCGCCCTTCATTGATTTATTTTCGGATATCGGCCCGAATATTGTTCCGGCTACCGCACCTGCTGCTGCCCCTGCAGTAATATCTTTTGGTATATCAGTAGAAGAATCTATTGTTGATTTTTCATTTATCATTCCTGTACCGTCCTCGGTTTTTATCTTACCTGAGATTGGTATCATTTGTCCGTATGGCGTAACAATGTTGGTAAACTTAACTTTTAACTGCCCGTTAATACCAGCCTGCCCCGATTTTTTTACATAAATTACAGTGCCGTTTACAGAACTGCCTATAGGTGCAATTAAAGTATTGTTGTAATAGAAATCGTTTGATAAAGCTATGCATACACTTTGACCCAATGAAAGACTTTCCGAAGATAATTCCATTGTTGCAGTTGCAGGAAAGCTGGTTCCTGAAGGAACATATACAACTTTGCCCTGAACGGGTGTAAATTGCTGTGTCTGCTCTGCCGCCGCAGAAGGTGAGGATAAACAGAATAAATTTAATCCTAATAATACCGGTACTAAAAGTAATCCGTTAAGTATTTTGGGGCATTTTTTATTAATCATATTCAGCCTTATCCTCCGTTTTTACTTTCCTTTTTAATTTTATAAACGATTATACTTATTATATTGTTCATATTAAATCTGTCAAAGTAGACAACTGTATACTAATAAAATTCACCTACACCGAACGTAAATGCACCTTTTGATGTTCCTTCAGGTACACCTGTAAGCGGATAACCCCAGTCGATACTCAAAGGTCCGACACCTGGTACAAATACCCTTACACCTACACCGGCAGTAATCGCATGTATAGGTCTATTGTAGATTTCGTTTGTTACTGTAGAACCGTAAATTTGACCTGCATCAACAAATGCAGCAATTCTTATGTTGTCCAGAAATTTTGCGTCTGTAATTCTATCCAAGAAAGGGATAGGTGTCTGAAACTCTGCCTGACCCATCATAAATCCGGTACCGGTACCTATACCGCTCATTCTGA
Source organism: Candidatus Gastranaerophilales bacterium (assembly GCA_944324245.1). Taxonomy (GTDB): domain Bacteria; phylum Cyanobacteriota; class Vampirovibrionia; order Gastranaerophilales; family Gastranaerophilaceae; genus Limenecus. The sequence goes on from CALUVO010000105.1 coordinate 65,100, forward strand.
AACCTCTAACCGTGTAAGGTCCGCCTAAACGGTATGCCATAACCTCGGGCATATCTCCGTGGATTTTACCGCCTGCTCTAAATGCAAGTGAAACTGATGACTTTTTACCGACGGGATAGTATTTTTTGATACCGCCTGAGAGTTTTCCGAAGGTATTTTCAAATTCATCAAGTGCAAAAGATTCATCAAATCTGACATTTGCAAAAACGCCCTGTCTTGGCAGCGTGCTGCTGTCTCTGGTGTCATAGACAAGGCTTGGAGACAATGTAAGGAAGAGACCGCCTTGCAGTTGTTTGGCACGTTCAGAGATAGGAATATTGTGTGCCGCATAAAGCCCTGCAATCTGGTTTCCGTCGCCTTCTTTTACGTGAACATTTTCAAGCCCGACAGTAAATGCGCCGGTCAAATGAGGAAATGCTGTGAATGCACGTGATATAGTAGACTCTATACCGAAACGCTGTTCTACAGCCAGAGGAATTTGATAGCTGGCATAATCACGTCCAAATAATTTCACCATCAAGGCATTATCTGTACCTCTGAATTTTGGCTCAAACCAGCTCAATTCAGCCTGTAAATTAGCTCTGTTCAGCATTGAGCTGTCAGCCATAACAATACCTGTACCGGCTAACAGGTTTAGAGAAACTCTTTGACCTAATCCTCTGAAGTTGTTGTCAGTAAAACCGCCCGTACCAAAAAGACCTGTCGCCGTATCAAGACCGCCGCCTATTGAGATAGTTCCTGTTCTTTGTTCTTCAAGATGGATAGTTACATCATAGGCTTCCGGATTGTCTTCACTTCTTTCAATTGTTCTTTTTACATCCTTAAATGCCTGAGTACCATATAACCTCATCAAATCTTGTTTGATAAGGTTTTCATTGTAGATTGTACCCGGCTGAGTAAGAATATTTCTTCTTACAACAAATTCTTTTGTTTTTTTATTGCCTTCAATAACAATAGATCCGATTTTACCTTCATCTATTGAAATATTGACCATCCCATCAGGGTCATCGGTTACACTTGTAACTCTTGCAAGAATATACCCCTGACTTGCATAGTATTCCTGTATTTCGGTAATAGCATCATTCAGTTTAAGAATGTTTTGAGGTTTATTTAAAAGAGAATCAAGTATTTGGAGCAAGTCGCCTGTAGCTACAGAGTCGTTGCCTGTGATATTGAAGTCTGTTATAGGAACATTTTCCTGAACAATTATTCTAAGTTTAATGTTTTTATCATCGACTTTTACTGGTATAGCTCTCATCTTATCTGAGAAATAGCCCATATCAAATATAGCTTTAAGATTCTGCTGAACAGTATCTACACTGTACGGATCACCGGGCTGAATGGTAATATTTTGCATAATTTCATCTGTGCTGACAAGATTATTGCCTACTATTTCCACAGAATGAAATTTTACATCAGAAGTTTGAGTTTTTTCAGCTTGCAGCTTTTGAGTATCCGGCTGAATCTTATTCCACAATGAATCTTCACTGTCATAGTTGTTTTCAGGAAGAGTCTGTTCTATATTGTTATTTTTGTCTTTTTCCCAGAATTTCCACTTAACAGCAGCACAAGAAGGGTATGCCTGTACTACCATTAACCCCAAAGACAAAGATATTACTAATAATATATGCTTAACAACAGTAATTGTCGTATTCCTATCTCTAATACTTCCTATATAAAAATTATAACCATAAAATAAAAAAGAAACACATTTAGTTTGGTTAAGTTAAGTAAATTTTTTCCTCTGAATAGTGTATTGCCTACACAGTAATAAAAATATATATTTAAAATATTTGGTATCGATCGTAATTATTACAATTGTTAATATAAAATTTATCGCAGGATTGAAGACTTTATGTCAATGTGATATACTATTGATATGTTGTAGTGGATAGTTAATTGTGAGCCGAAATGGATTTTTCAATAGGAAATTTAAACGGCACTAACGCCAATATAAGCAGTATGATTTCGCAACTGATTGCGAAAAAGACATCCTCTATGAATTCTTTGCTGGACCAGAGAACATCAATTGAGAATGCCCTTGCTACGCTGCAAAATTCTTCCTTAGGAATTGGCTCAATTAACAATTCATACAGCTCACAAATTGCTACATTGCAAGACACTATTGACTCAATGAAAGAGCAATACACAATCAATTCAAATAAACTCAATACAATTAATAGCCTCAACAACAGCTACAAAAAAACTGTATCCACATTAGATGATTACATCCAGAGTTTGAAAAATCCAAACCCCAATGACTCAATGGTTTCCGGTTCCAGCTCTAATGGTAATGTTGCCGGAGTAACAGTCAGCAATTCAGCCAATCCTCAGAGAATCGAGCTTTCTGTATCACAGCTTGCTACCTGTTCTGTATTAAAGAGCGGCGTAATAAGCGGCAACTCGATTTCCGGAAGCACCAAAATTACGGACTTGTTTGCCGGTAAATTTGATAGTGCATCAAATACAATAACTTCATTACGTACAGATATTAAAGAAGATATGAAGTTATCACAGCTCGGGGTAAAAAGCGGCAGCTTTAAACTCGGCTCACGTGTAATAACAGTAGATTCAGAGGAAACTGTCGGGGATTTAATTAATAAAATTAATTCAGATTCTAACTACACTGCAAAAATAGATAGAGCTACAGGCACATTCACAATTTCGGCAAAATCAGGCAGTTCTGTAGCAATTACTAATGCTGTTGGCGACTTAAAAGTAAACGGCAATCTCACTACAACAACAAAACTTGAAGACATCGGAATAAAAAGCGGTGCGTATTTTGTCGGCGGAGTGCAAATAGATGTTGCAGACGGTGACACCGTTGGTGTACTCATAGACAAATTGGAAGCCGAAGGCTTTAACGCATCCATTCAAACCGATACAAACAATCCTTCATCGAAAGTGCTGAACATTACGGATTCAAGCGGGAATAAAGTCAGCACGGAAGGTACAAATTTTGCTTCAGCTGCCGGCTTTACAGTTTCCGAAGGCACTTTCAGCATTAACGGAGAAACTTTCACTATAGGGTCAGATACAACTATTGATGACTTATTGTACCAGATTAACAAAGCTACAGACGATGGAGTCGGTGCAATATTCAAAGATGGTCAAATAGTACTGACTGCAAGTAAAACCGGTGCTGTAGAAATCAATGTAGAAAAAGGTTCTTCAAACTTCACAAATGCTGTAGGCTTCACAACAGGCGGTGTAATGAATACCGGCAATCTCGTAATGGGCAGCGACGGGTCTTATGTTACATTAAAGGGTTTAAACAGCGGCATAAAAGGTTCTGACATTGCAAAAACAGACGGGAGCGGCAAATTTGGAACAGGCAACTTCCTGCTTTCATACAGCAAAATTGATGACCTCGGCAATGCAACAGATGAAATGCTTACTACCGAAATAAAAGTAGAAGACGGCGATACAATTAATGATATAATCCAAAAGATTAAAACACAGACAACACAGAAATATACAGACTCAGAAGGAGTAGAAAGAACAAACTACCTTCAGGCAGAAATTGTAAACGGACATTTCCAAATCAGACAGACAGCAAAAGGCGCAGACTTTGATATAGCTGTTTCTGCTGGTTCATCTGATTTTACAAGCTACGTCGGATTGACAAAAGACGTAGGAACCGGAGTGTCAACAAGCGGAAGTGCAACGACTTATACAGGCGTAAACGCAGTAACATCTTCCACAAAATTCAGCGAAGGAAGCTTTAAAATCACTGCATCAATGGCAAATAATCCGGACAAAACTGAAACAGTGACAATCGAAGTCGGTAAAGATGAAACATTGCAATCCGTGATGAATAAAATCAACAACTCTGGACTTGCAATCAAAGCACAGCTTGTAAATTCGTCAGACGGCTCACAGAGACTGCAGCTTTCGCACAACAACTACGGCAGCGGATATAAGATATCAGTCGAAGCTGGCGATACAAACTTTACAAATGTTGTAGGATTTACAACATCAGTTTCTACGGGTGTGTCCAGTGACGGTGCATCATCTACACTTACAGGTATTGTAACTGGTCTTAACAAAAACACAACAGGATATCAGAACGGTTCATTTGTAATTTCAACAAACAAAGTTTCTGCTGACGGCAAAACCGCATCCTCAGAGATGGTGTCAGCAACTATTGAAGTAACATCATCAATGAGTCTGCAGGATATAATGAACAAAATCAACTCTGCAACTTATAAAGATGCATCGGGTAAAGATGTTAACTTAGGCTTAAGAGCATCCCTTACATCAGACGGGCGGATTCAGATTTCTCAGGTCAATAGCGGTGAAGGATTTGATATAAAAGTAGAAGCCGGTGATACAAACTTTACACAGCAGGTCGGCCTGACAAAAGACGTTACAGTAGGCGTGTCTACAGGCTCGACATCGTCTTATGTAATGGGTACAAAAGTTTATAACGGCACATTTACCGAAGGTTCTTTTAAAGTCACAACAAACAAAGTCGGAGATGACGGCAAAGCCTCATCCGAAATGATATCGGTAGACGTAGATATACAAGCAGGCAAAACTCTTGCGCAGCAGCTTGATTCTATAAATGCACAGTTGAATACTATCGGACTTTCGGCATCAATCATAGCAGACGGAGCCAACGCAGGCAAAATAAAAATCGAACAGCAGAACTCAGGCTCAGGCTTTGATATACAGATAGAAGCCGGAAATACAAACTTTACAGAAAAACTCGGATTAACAACACAGGTTTCAACAGGAGTATCAAACGACGGAACATATGCCTATGTACTGGGTAAAAACAATCTCACCAATACAACAGGCTATACAGCGGGTGACTTTACTGTTACAACAAACAAAACCGATGCGGATGGCAATCCACTTGATGAAATGCAGTCTGTTACCGTAACACTGCAGGCCGGATTATCAGCCCAGGACGCTGTAAATTCTATTAATACACAGATTTCTTCTATAGGCCTGAGTGCAACAATTGAAAACGGAAAAATCAAAATATCACAGACAAACGCAGGCGCAGGCTTTGATATAAAAATCGAAGGCGGCAGCACAGACTTTACACAAAAAGCAGGACTTACAAAAGATGTTTCTGTCGGAACTTCAACGGACGGCACAGCAACAAAAATAACCGGAAACAATAACGTAACAGCATCACAAAACGGATTTACCCAGGGTTCATTTACTATCACATCCGGAAAAACCGGTGCAGGCGCTACAGCAACGATTGATGTAACGTCAACAGATACAATCCAAAGTGTTATTAACAAAATCAATGCATCCGGCATAGACGTAAATGCTTATATAGATTCTAACGGCAAATTTGTAATACAGCAGGAGAATGCAGGCCCTGATTACTTTATTACAGTAGAAGCAGGCAATACAAATTTCACACAAAAAGCCGGAATCACTACAAACGTCACAACCGGTGTCTCAAACGAAGCTAAAAACGCTACTTTGACAGGTACAATAGGCAGCCTGAATACAGGCATGACCTTCAAAGAGGGTGAGTTTACAATTACAACAAACGATGTCACCCACGGTTCACAGGAAGGCTACTTTGCTGATTCAGACAAATTTATTTCGACAACAATCAGTGTTGCAGAGGGTGATACACTCCAAAATGTAATTAATAAAATCAACCAGCAGGGTGCATCTATCGGCATATCAGCATCACTTACATCAGACGGCAAAATACAACTGTCCCAGACCAATGCAGGCAGCGGATTTACAATCTCCGTAGAAGCAGGCTCGACTGACTTTACAGAAAAAGTCGGACTGACAGCTGCAGTGTCGGCAGGTACTTCTACAACAGGCAGCTTTACAAGCCTGACAGGTACAGGTTTAGTTGATGCAGCAGATACAGCCGGAATTTCTCATATAGATGAAGAAACAGCCGTCAGCATGGGCTATATAGCTGTATCTACAGCAGATGAGCTAGTTAACGCACTTAACTACACTGTGCCTGATGCCAAAATTATGCTCATGAACAACATCGACATGTCCGGTGTGGACTATGCAGCTAATGGCACATTCAAAGGTATATTTGACGGCAACGGATTTTATATATCGAATTTACAACAAGATATAGATACTCCGGCGGGTCTGTTTGGTGAACTAGAGGGTGCAACCGTAAAGAATCTCGGTATTGTAGATGCAGATATCACCAGAAGAAACAACGGCAGCACAGAGATCAAAGGTGTCGGTATACTTGCAGATTCTGCCGAAAACACAGTTATTTCTAATGTATATATAAAAGACTCAAGAGTATTTGCTAAGGGAGCTCTTGAATCTGCCGGAGGATTAGTTGGCACATCAAATAATGTAACAATAGACAATGTTATTGTCGAAAACACGACAATAACCGGCAGCGCTAATACGCATGGGGGGTTTGTCGGAAAGACTGAAGGAACTTTGACAATCACAAATTCAGCATCAGTTAAGAATTCTATTACACATAAGAGATTTGCCGGCGGTTTTATAGGCTTCAGCAGCAACAACAGTTATTCAAACATATCTATTTCAAACAGTCTTGTAAATTCTACCATAAGCAGCGACTTGCCAATGACCGGTTATGAAAACTACAAAGGCAGTATAATAGGAAATCTGGATGCAGGCAGCAGTATTGATATTCAAAACAGTGTATCATTGAGCAATATTAACCCGATATCTAACAGTTCTACAGGTTCAAGCATAAATTATGACATAGAAACCCACGGATATAATGAATACTCATCGATTACAACAGACCTGCCGAATATTAAAATCGAATCCGGCAATAAAGTCATAAATACACAGCTTGAAAAAATATTGGAACCCTCACCTGATGCAGAAAAACCATACTTTACAGCAGGCAGTTTTACAATAACAGCAGGCAAACAGGGCAGTGAAACAACTGTAGAAATAAATGTAGATGTCAATGACACAACACAGGATGTCATAGACAAGATAAATGCAGCAGGACTGGGTATTACTGCATCTATTGATGCAAGCCATCATCTTAACATTGTCTCAAATTCTACAGACCCTGACTTCCGTATAAAAGTGGAATCAGGCACTTCAGACTTTTTGGAATATGCTGGTCTTGTGTCTGATGTACAGAATACAGGTATACTCACACCCGGCAGCGACGTAAACCAGTTTACTACCCTGACAGGTACAGCAAATCTGGATAACGGCGGTACAATTATAACAAGCGGGTCATTTAAAATAAATGATGTAACAATAAATCTTAACGGAAATATAAATTACGCTATCAGTCAGATAAACCAGCATACTGATGAAACAGGTGTTGTAGCGGAACTTGTCTTAAATGCGTCTGGAAAATACAATGTAGTACTCCGTGCAGACAAAACAGGCCCGAACACTACAATCTATGTAGAAGGCGGAACATCAAACTTTGGCGTAAAAGCAGGCTTGACTACAGAGTCTGTAGGCGGCGGCGTTGCTCTGGGTACTGAAGGCACCAAACAAACAATCACAGGTTCAAACACAGTCGTACACCAGCTTACAGAAGAAGAAGCTATAGCCCAAGGCTATACTGTTATCCACAATCAGGATGAATTTATTTCAAAGATAAGTGCAAATACCTCTGGCAAATTTATTCTGGTCGGTGACATAGTCTGGACCCCGGCTGTTCAGGATCACAGTGCAATCAGCTCATTCAGCGGTACATTAGACGGCAACGGATACACAATAAGCGGCTATAATTCTACACAGGGGCTCTTCGGTTCTTTGAATAATGCAACTATAAAGAATTTGAACATAAAATCTTCTTCTGTCACAGCAAACAGAGATAGCAGTGATAAGGGCTTGCTGGCAAACTCCGGAAATAATTTTGTGTTGGAAAATATATCCGTAAGTTACAGCAGTGTTTACAGTTTTGGAGCAGCAGGTCTTATAGGTTCGGCTACGGGTTCAATAACTGTTGATAAAGCAACAATAACAGGAAGCATTCAAAGCACAACAAAGGGCGCAGGTTCATTAATAGGTTCAACAGATACCTATACAACTTCCATTAAAATATCTAATGTAATAAGCTATGCAACAGTAAAAGGCAGGCAGTATCAGGGCGGACTTATCGGTTATGCACACAATGCACAGTCTTCTACAGTAGAAAATGTGCGTTTTGAAGGAGAGTTATCAGGCGGTGCATCATACATGTACACCGGCGGTATTTATGGCTATGCAGGCATATCAAGCGGCTCTTCTCACAACTACAAAAACATATATCTGTGTCCTACTTTTACAGGCAGTTCCTATATGGATGCAATTGCAGGATGTGTAACTAACCAGAATTTAATAAAAACAGAAAATATAGTTTCAGGCACACACGCTACAGCTAATGATCGAATGAATTTATACGATTATACAGAATATTCCTATGATGAATATCAAAACAAGTATGGTTTGCTGGAATTCTACAGCTCACCCTACACCCAGATATCAGCGGGGACAGTTCGTGTAAACGGCACGGCTATCAGCCTCAGTGGCGGTACTATAGATGATGCCATAGAACAAATCAACGCAAAATCATCACAAACCGGCGTTACAGCTGCTATAAAAGATGGCAGAGTTGTATTTATGAGCAACTCATCATTCACCATAGCTGCCGGCACGAGTAACTTTGTACAGCTAACAGGCACAGCAGGATATACAATCAATGCAGCCACAACCTCCGAAAAAGGCGAGACTGTTACAGGCACAGAATCGTTCAATAAAATATCAGAAGAAGAAGCCGTGCAGATGGGCTATACTGTTGTAAAAACAGCTTCACAATTAAAAACAGCACTGACAAACAACCAAAACGTCATGCTCTTTGCCGATATAGACTGGTCGGGACAGTATTCTGTATCATCATATTCAGGCACCTTAAATGGCAACGGCTATACTATCAAAAACGGTTCGTACGAGATAATAAATAATTTAACAAACGGAGCCGTTATAAAAAACTTAAAAATTGACGGTTTTCATGTTGACTCTGGAGCAGGTTCATCAGGATTAATTGCAAAACAAGCGATGGGCTCTGTATCATTTGAAAATATAGAAGTTACAAACTCCGGTGTATCTTCACACTATTCTAATGCCGGTACTCTTGTAGGTTTTGCAACAGGTGTCCAAGGTACAAACATACTAGGCAAATCATTAACGTTTAAGAATATAAATATTGGCAGTACAGTCTATATTAACGGCGACAGCTCAGGTACGGCAACATATGTAGGTGCCCTTGCCGGAGGTGTTGAAGATATGGATGTACTGGTACAGAATGTTAAGTCAAATGCCATCATTAACGCAACTAACATGATGGGCGGATTATTCGGTACAGTCAGCAATGCAACATTTGATAATGTTTCTGTAGGGGGCATTATTACAACATCAACATCTGGTTCTGTCACGGCAGGAGGATTCGCTGCTAAAGTAACCGGAGCTCTCTCCATCAGAAATGCTTTCTCTTATGTAGATATGCAGATGGACTATACTACATCAGATTCTACATTGAACATGTTTGTCGGTGAAGTTACTTCTACAGTAAATACAAAAAATGCATATTATAATTCTTTAGGGAATTTTATTAGCAGCGGTGAAATAGGTACAGCTACTACATCTACACCTGCATTTGCTGCTGATGTTTTTGATGACAGCTGGTCAACACGCAAAATTTCATTAACAGAAGCAGAAGCAACAGCTCTCGGATATACAGTTATCAAGAGCGCAAGCGAGTTTAAATCAAAAATCAATGCTGACCTTGACGGCAAATTTATGCTTGTGGGAGATATTGACCTGAGCACAGTATCTTCTTATACTTCTATTCGGAGTTTCAGCGGTACGCTTGACGGCAACGGCTATACTATCAAAAATTTGACAAAGTCCAACATGCGTGGATTGTTTAATATGACACAAGACGGAGCAACCTTTAAGAACATTACTCTGGATAATATCAATCTTACATATTCCTCCAAAGAAACAGGTCTGCTGGTCGGTTACGCCGAAGGTAATACTAATTTTGATAATATCGTTGTAAAAAATTCTTCTATTGATGCATATTCAGCAGGCGCACTTATCGGTAATGCCTATTTTGATGATAACGACCCAAATATAATCACAATAAACAATGTGTATGTCGATTCTTCGGTAGATATTACAGGTAAAGTTGCTGCAGGCGGTGTTATGGGCCAATTCTCCTGGACAGGCCGTGATGCTAAGGGCTCGCATCTTTACATCAGCAATGTTTCTTCTTATGCCAATATTAAACAAACAGGTACTATTTCCAAGGCAGACGGCAGATTCGGAGCTGGCGGCATAATTGGTAATACCGGCGTTGATACTACGATTACAAATGTACGTACAGGCGGTTCTATTAATGCTGCTGCTTATGCAGGCGGTGTAATAGGTGCCTGCTTCGACGACTCACCAAATACAATAACACCTTATATTAATATATCTCAGGCTTATACAAGTACTGTTCTCTCTACTTCTGCAGCAGGCGGACACGGCACAGTTGATGCTTTTGTAGGAATGAAAGAGGCAACTTGGGGCACCTATCAGTGCGATATATCTGTCAGCAATTCTTATTATGCAAACAGCAGTTATTCTCATTATTGGGGCGGTACTTACTCATCAACATTTAATACTAATGCCGCAAAAAAAGTGTTCTTTGAATCGGATTATTTTACATACTTCTCAAAAAATCCTAATACTGTTCCGTCAGGCTCTGAATCAATTTACATAAACGGTACAAATATTAGTATCTTAAACGGCGATAATATCAACACAATCATAAACAAAATTAATGAAAAGAAAAGCACTACCGGCGTAACTGCATCACTTGTAAACGGAAAACTGCAGCTGACATCAAGCAAAATTTACTCTGTCTCCAGTGCAGCCAATAACGAGATTCAGACATCAGATTTGATGAAGAATCTTGGTATTACAGGCGGCACATACGGCAGCAATGTTATAACCGGCTCCGTAAAAGGACTCTCGGAAATCACAAAAATTACAGATTTGACATCTGGTACTCTGACTATCCAGTCACAGAACAAAAGTTACAGCCAAAATGTCAGTATTTCTACAACGGACACGGTAGGCGATATTATTGACAAAATCAACAAAGGCTCGTACTTCAAAGCAGGTCTGGACAATCAGGGCAGACTCTACATAGAAGATTTGAACCCGACAAAAGGCTCCAACCAGTCCACATATGGATTCACCGTTGATTATTCAAACACAAATCTTGAGAACCTGCTCGGTTTATCAAGTGTTTCTACAACATTTGAAGATACATCAGAAAAAGCCGTATACAATACCCTGACCGGTTCGACAAATGTAACCGGCAACGAGACACTGCAATCTGGCACATTTACCCTGATGCACGGTGACAAGAGCCAGAACTTTACAGTCTCTCAGGGTGAGACAATAAACTCTGTATTGAACAAAATCAACTCTTCTTCCATGGGCATCAGTGCATTTATCGAAAACAACAAAATCGTTCTGATGACTGATGAAGAGTCCTATGAATCAATCGCTCTAAAAGAAGTATCCGGCAACTTCGGCACTGTGAGCGGGCTTGCCACTATTACAAACATCGGCGGTGAGTCTATTCTAGGTCATGAAGGCCAGTATACTACACTTACCGGTACAAATACCGTCTCTGTTCAAATGACCAGAGAAGAAGCCGAAGCAAAAGGCTATATCGCCGTCGGCACAGCCTCAGAGTTATATTCCGCAATGCGCGGTTCAACTTCTTCTGCACCAAAAACAATCGTACTCGTTAATGATATTGATTTGTCGGGATATTCGTTCTCCAGTGTATCAGGTTTTGCTGGCACTATAGACGGCAACGGCTATACTCTCAAAAATTATTCCTCAAGCAACGGTCTGATAACCTCTACATCCGGTGCTGTTACCATAAAAAACCTCAATATTGATAACTTTAAAGTAAACGACAGCTATAACAGCAACGACGCTCTGCTTATAGGCACGGCAGGACATCAGGTTACAATAGACTCAGTAAACATTACAAACTCCAGTGTAAATACAAAAAACAAAAGCGGAGGATTAATCGGCGATGCATCAAATATTGTAACCATCAATAATATCAGCATTGATGAAAACACTTCAATCACTGCGGATTCTCACTATACAGGCGGTTTGATAGGCTATTACAGCGGACAGTCTTTGAATATTTCCAACATCTATACTGCTGCCGCTATGGGATGCTGGGGCGAAGTAGGCGGTCTTGTGGGTTACGTCAATAACACCAGCGGTCTGGTAACTGTTTCCATAAACAATGTTCTCCTTGAAAATAAAGAAATTAATGGTTCATCTGAATCAGGTAGAGTAGGCGGACTTATTGGCGGCACGCCGTCGAATCCTTATGACTTATACGTAAACAACGCTATTATCAATTCAAACCTTACAATAAACCATGTGGATCCCGATACAATATCAGGCACCTATAGAATATATGTCACAGCTTATGATAATAGTAGCGCTTCATACAACAATGTATTCTACAACGGTGAAAAAATAGCGGATGTTGTTTACTTAAATTCTTCTGCTCAGGGTATTACAACAACCGAAATAAAACAAGGCTATTCAAGAGGCACATTTATCACAAACAACTATACTCAGGTTTCAGCCGGCACAGTACAGATAAACGGACACAATGTCACACTGTCAGGAGGAAGCATCGGCGCTGCAATCAGCGAAATCAATGCAAAATCTTCAGAAACAGGGGTTACAGCCTCCATAGAAAACGGCAAAGTTGTATTCAAAAACAATGAATACAGTGATACAGGTATTAGTATTACAGCCGGTACAAGCAACTTTGTACAGGTAACAGGCACTGCCGGATATACGGTTGCCTACCCGACGAGTGATGCAATCGGCGGAACTGTTGTGGGTGAAACAAAAATAGACTCTTCTACTCATTACACTGCAGCAGAAGCCTCTGCTATGGGGTATTACACAGTAAGCAGCTGGAATTCCCTGCAGAATGCCATACGTTCAGGCGAAAAGAAAATCATGCTGACAGCGAATATCGCAGGCGGCGGATATATGCCAGGTACAGCCAACTTTGACGGCATAATAGACGGCAACGGATACACTATATCAGGCATGAGCAGTTATCTTGTGGGATCTACAGCTGACGGCGCTATTATCAGAAACCTGAAAATAAAAGATGCAAATATTGACAGAGCTGGCGACAACGGTGGAGTAGGTTTCATTGCCGCACAGGTAAACGGTTCTACCACGTTTGAAAACATTGAGATTGCAGATTCCAGCTTGACAGCAGGTTCTTATGTCGGAGCACTGGCAGGCAAGGTAACTGACAGCAACGCTGTTGTTATAGTAGACAATGTCGAAGTAAACTCTCATATCAGCATTTATGGTAACGACTTTGTTGGCGGACTTTTTGGTTCAAACTTTGCAAAAACAATAATAAAAAATACCAGTGTTCACGGAGCTATACACGCCTCGCAGAGCGGTCATGTCGGCGGTTTAATCGGTGCAAACTATTCCGATGCTTTATTTGATAATGTATACTCACAATTATCTATTTATTTAAAAAGTATAGATTCCAACTCCTCTGTCGGCGGCTTTATCGGATACAGCAGCACTTACAACTTAACTTTTAACAATACATATGCTAATGTGTCATTTTTAGATGGAAATGACCTTTATCATAATACAAGCATAGGCGCTAACCATACGGGGGTAAACCAGTATCTGGGTAATTATCAGCAATCAGGTACTAATGGCCTTGATTATCACAATATTTATATATCAAATGCCTATTATAATACCGGCAGTACAGACAGCGGAGAAAAGCTTGGAACCGCTAATTACTCTTCTGGTATAAATTACGGTTATGACAGCAGCTGGGTGGGAAAAGCAGGCAGACTGACAGAGTCTCAGGCAATATCTCAGAGCTATACAGTTATCCACAATGCTCAAGAGTTTGTAGACAAAATAAATGCCAACAAAAGCGGCAAGTTTATACTGATGGGCGATATCGACCTCAGTACAATAAGTTTTTCCGGTATTGACGGCTTTCAAGGAACTCTTGACGGCAACGGCTATACGATAAAGAACTATAGTTTTTCAGGAAACGCTATTAACAAAGGAATTTTTAATACAACAGGAACCCAAGCTGTTATCAAAAACCTTACGCTCTCAAATATAAATATAACAAACTCATATAGCGGCGACAGCAATACATCTGCTCTGGTCGGCAAAGCACTGCGCAGTATTACACTGGAAAATATAACGCTCAAGAATTCTTCTATATCAGGCAGAAGCGATGTAGGCGGTCTGGTAGGAGAAATTTACGATTATTACTTTTCTGCAGATGTAAATAATGTTTATATAGATTCCAGTGTTTCTGTAACAAACTCATTGGGAGCAACAGGAAGCAGCACAGCTGGTATAATAGGACGTATCACAGCCGGTAACTACGCAAATACAGTAACTGTCAAAAATTCTGTTTCCAATGCCTCAGTAAATGCAGGAAGTGCAGGTTATGGCGGGCAAATAATAGGATATACAAGCGGTAACACCATTATAGATAATGTAAAGACAGGAGGCACTGTAAAAGGATACGTTGCGGGCTCCATAATAGGTTGTGGTTATGCAAAGAGCGCCTATATCACAAAATCACACACTGGTACCTCCGTTCAAGGAACAACTAACGACGGTATCTTTATAGGCTATGCCGGCTATAGCGGTGTTCAGATTTATGACAGCACTTACGGAACAAACTTCTCAACAAGTGACAAAATTGCAGGAGGCGGAACTGCAACGACATACAATGTTGTTAGGACATCTGCAAACTCTAATCATGTATATTATCAAGACCCGTATGCAGTCTTAATTTCAGCAGGCACAGTCTATGTAAACAATATATCCATCACTCTTAGCGAAGGCACTTTAGACAATGCTATCAACAAGATAAACGAATACACTTCACAAACAGGTGTAACAGCTTATTTAAACGAAGATAACAATGTTGTATTTACAGCAGTAGACGGCAGCAACAAAGGTGTAACGCTAAGAAAGGGTTCAAGTAATTTCTTTGAAAAAGTTTCCGGTACAACAGCAACTTCTATATCTAATTCTGTACAAAAAAGAACCGGTTCTGCCGGAGGTTTTACGGAAAACACAAAAATTAACGGGCTTACAGACGGCTTTATCACTATAGGCAGTACAAAAATCGGCTACAGAGGCGATATGACCGTAGGTGAGATTGTCGATACAATAAATGCAGCTGCAGCCTCTGGTGACGGAACACCTGAATTTACAGCAGGTCTGGATGAGCTTGGCAGATTCTACATCATATCAGTAGGCAGCGTCTCATATACCGGAAATATCGCATCAAAACTGGGTATGCAATACGATTATGTTGCAAACAATGCTGACCAAAAACTCGGCACATATGGAGATTATTCAACTCTTACCGGTACAAAAACAGTAAACACAAGAAGCGATGTCTCCGCCGGTGATTTCAAAATCAATTACAACGGCAAATCCCAGACATTTATTGTCAATGAAAACGAAAATATCCAGTCAGTCATGGACAAAATTACAAATTCAAGTCTGGGTATCACTGCAACTATACAAAACGGAAAAATTGTGCTTACTGCAAACGAAGCAAATTCCTCCAGAATCTATATAACTGACGGCACAAGCGATTTCGCTGAACAGGCAGGATTCACTGCAGACGGCGCTCAATCCGGCACAACCGTAAAAGGTACGGATTCTGTTTATATGTCTGCAAATACAGCTATAAGTTCTCAGGGATTGTATTCCGGAGGTTCATTCTACGTACATTTGACAGACACACTGGGAACAATTACCGACACTGCAGAAATAAATATAGTTGATAGTGATACTATACAAGATATAATTCAAAAAATTAATGATTCCGGTCTCGGTGTAACAGCATACATAGATGAAAATACTGGCAGACTGGCAATAAAACGTGATTCGTCTGCTACAGCCGGAGGCGTTCTTGTGACAAAAGGCACAAGCAATTTTACCAATATAATCGGATTTACATCAGGCGGTGAACAGAATGTAGAAACCGTAGCCGGTGCCGAAGCCGAATTGATTTCTAAAAGTAATGCCACAAATGCTACATTCTCAGAGGGTAATTTTATTATCCAGATGACAGACAAAAACGGAAATGTAACATCAGAACACGTTTTTGAAGTAGCTGAAGGTGACACCGCACACAAAATTGCAGAATTAATCACAAATGCTGGCATTGGTTTAAGTGCTTATATCGATAATGCCTCTGACAAAATGGTTATTAAACGAAACGCTGACTCAGGTGAAGGCGGTTTCCTTATACAAAAAGGTACATCCGATTTTACTACCGTTATGAACTTTACATCAGGCGGTTATGAAACAGGTGTTAAAAAAGACGGCGAAACAGCATCTATTACTTCACTGTACAATGTTGGTTCGGCAGGAAATTTCAACGCCGGTACATTCTATATAGACGGCACAGAAATAACTATTACCGAAGCAGATTTGAATTCCGCTGACAAAATCCAAGCAATTCTCAATAAAATCACCGCTCAAACAGATGTTATCGCTACTCTGGACAACCAGAACAGAATTGTACTTACAAAAAAATCATCTGCTGGCGAAGGTGAGATAGAAATTGTAAAAGGAACATCAGATTTTACTACAAAATTCGGCTTTACATCCGGCGGATATCAAAATGCATCTGTTACAAACGGCACCACTGCAACAATAACATCAGGCGTAACATCCTACAACACAGAAATTTCTGCAGGCGACTTCTATCTTCAGCTTACCGGCGATAACGCTACCAATGCGATAAAAGTTACGGTTAATGAAGGCGATACAGTGGGTACAATTATTGATAAAATTAATAATATGAACATTGGTATCAATGCCGCATGGGACAGCGCTGCAAATAAAATTGTTTTGACCCGTGACCCTGAAAAAGGCGAAGGCTCAATCAATGTTATAAAAGGCACATCTGATTTTACCAACATAACCGGCTTTACTTCCGGCGGCCAGCAGGATCCTGCAACAGTTAACGGAAACACTGCTTCTATTACCTCCTCAAATCAGGTAGGTCCAGACACTGCTGTTTCAAAAGGCGATTTTATAATCAAATTCAACGGCACTGAACACAAAATTGAACTTACTGACGACACAACTATAGAATCAGTTATAGAAAAAATTAACCAAATTAATGGACTTACTGCAGTTTACGATGATACCTCCAAAAAAATCACAATAACCCGTGACGGTGACAGTGGTGCAGGAAACTTTGAAATTATCAAGGGAACAAGCAACTTTACAACAGTTGCCGGATTTACATCAGGCGGTACTCAATCAACTTCTGCAATAAGAGGCAGCAAGGCGTCTATTACATCGACAAACTCTATCAATGATTCTCAAAAGTTTACACAAGGCGACTTTACTATCAAACTTACCGGTGAAAATGCCGCATCAATTAACGTTAAAGTAGACGTTAACGACACTATAGTTTCTATAATAGACAAAATCAACGACCTTGATGCCGGTGTTACAGCTACATATGACAACACTACTGGATTGATTACAATCTCCCGTGATGCTGAAACCGGTGATGGTACCATTGAAATTGTAAAAGGTTCATCAAACTTCACAAATGTTGTGGGCTTTACAACCGGCGGTACCTCAAGTGCTGCATTTACAGACGGTGAATATGCAGAAATCACTGCACAAAAGACTGTCCCTGCAAACCAGCACTTTGGCACAGGTGATTTTACTATCAAGCTTACCGGTGAAAATGCATCGAGTCTCACAATCAATGTAACTGCAAATGATACGATGCAGTCAATTATTGATAAGATTAATGCTGCAGATGCCGGAGTAACAGCTTATCTCAATGACAATGACCGGCTCGTTATCAAGCGTGACGCAGACAAAGGTAAAGGCGGCATTGAAATTGTTAAAGGTTCAAGCTCATTTACTTCTGATATCGGGCTAACTACAGGCGGTGATGAATACTCTGGAATACATTCAGCAGGTCAAACAGCAAAAATCACAAGCAAGCAGGATATTTCCACTGCTCAGGGTTCTTACACATCCGGCAACTTCTTTATACAAATGCTGGACAAAAACGGTAATGCTGAAGCAGGCGGTTTGATTCAAGTTGATATAAATCAATCCGGAAACACTGTAGACGATATTAATACAATTATAAATAATATTAATGCTAAAAATGCAGGAATTACTGCTTCTATCGAAAATGGCAAACTCGTTTTGACAAGAGATCAAGACCTCAATGCAGGTTCATTTGTTATCCTGAAAGGGACTTCTGATTTCACTAACGTAATCGGCTTGACAACAGGCGGCAACATTGAAACCGGTGTATATGAAGCCGGTAATGCAGCAACACACACAGTTTTGACAAGCCAGGATCTTGGCAAAAAGCTGACTAGTGACTCCATGACCCTCGGTTCTATTGGGGTTAAAACTGGTACATTCAGGATTAACGGCGTCGACATTAATGTCAAGACAAGTGACACGATTTATGACCTTGTTTCCAGAATCAACTCAGTATTTTCCGATTCAAAATATGAAGATATTGCAGTAACCGCTTCTTATGAAAACGGCGAAATGGTTCTGCGTTCAAAAGAAGCATCCTCTACAGCCCGTATTACAGTAGAACGAGGAACATCCAATTTTACTGATATTGCTAATTTCACAAATGCATATCAGAATTCTTCAGACCTTGGCATAGTAAACGAAGGACACAATGCCCACTTTACGCTCAATGGTAAAGAATACGATATGGCTCTGGATCTCAACGATATTACAGATGACAACGTATACAACGGAAACAATCTTATTTATCTTGATGACGACGGAAACCTCGTAACAAGCGCAGATGATGCATCTATAACTATCGAAGTAAAACAAACCGGCAGCACTACTATAGATATAGGCAGAAACCTCTTGAATGACAGTGTTGAAAAATTACAAAGCTTCGTAAACAGATTCAATACAGCTATGAATGCTGCTGCTAACCCGATTATGTCTGATGATGCAGAATTCAATACATTCTTAAATCAAATCAAATCTGCTCTGACAAGTAATATTGGTTCTATGAACAAAATTACACAAAAACTAGCGGATATAGGTATTATTGTAAAAATAACAGGCGGTTCAAATTCTAACATGGGTACTGTAGAAATGTCTCTGTCTAAGACAAACGGTCAGTATGACTATGTCGAAGCATTCTACAAAGATCCTCAAAAAGTAATGGATTTGATAATAGGCGATGATTCAAATCCGCTTGATTACAATATTGCCGGTTCATTTGTCAGATTGTCAGATACGTTGCATTATGCTCTCGAAAACAACAGAGACGGATATTTTAAAGTTACACCTCGTTCTATAGAAGCACAGCAAAAAGCTCTTAAACGTGAAATTACTAAAACAACATTTGATTTGAATGAACTAAAAAATACTGCCGCCGGCGACAATGGCATGCAAGGGCTCAGTGAATACCTGCTGCAGCTAGAACAACAGTATCAATTGATTAATGAAGCAATCCTTGCTCTTAACAACCAGTACAGTTCATCAATTACCAGACTTGTACTGAACAAGAATAATTCATCCTTTAATCCGATTGTTTCATAATTACAAAAAACGGGAATTATCTAATATATAGTATAAATTTGCACAAATAATTCAAATGAACGATTAACAGGACTAAGATATTTAGTAAAATAACCTTGAGGTGAAATAATATGTCAATATCATTTTCAGGTGTAGGATCGGGATTACCGATTAATGAATGGGTTACTGCTCTTGTTGAAGTTGAGCAAAATAAAGTTGATGCTCTTGAAGATCAAAGAGATGCGCTTTCTGAAAAACAAACTGTATTAAATAGCTTGAAATCAGAGTATAGTGCAGTACAAAGTGCAACTCTGACTTTTACAGATTCGTTGTTGGGTGCGGGTTCAGATATTTTTTCTAAAGTTTCTGTATCAGCTTCTGATACCAGTGTAGTTACCGCCACAGTCACGCAATTCGCTACTCCTGCATCTATTGAGCTTGAAATTGAATCTTTAGCCACTTCTGCTGTAAAGACATCAGAATATAATGAAGCATTAAAAGATTCTTCAAAGAAACTTTCTGAACTCGGAGTAACTACCTCCGGTAATTTCCAAATTAACGGTGCTACTATTAATGTTACTGCTGATATGACTATTGACTCTTTAGTTTATCAGATTAACAGTTCTACTTCAGCAAACGTAAAAGCTTCTTTAAAAAACGGGCGTCTGGTTCTTGAAAACAGAGAAGCTGGTAACAAACCTGTTGAAGTTACAGGTACAGATTTAGTAGACGGTACTCACAATTTTGCCGAGCTGTTAGGTCTGGACAATACTTCTTCTGCACAAAATTCAAAGAAAAATGATTTGTTAAATACTGGTACAACTACTCTGGCTGAATTGGGTGTTGAACAGGATGGTAATATTAATATAAACGGTGCAGCTATAAATTTAACAACTGATATGACTGTTGATGAGTTTATCAGCGCAGTAAATTCTTCAGCAGCAGGTGTTACTGCTTCTGTTGATAATGGTATTCTTGTATTAGAAAACACTGATGGCAGTAATGACCCGATTGAAATGAACGGTTCCAGTGTCGCAGGCAGCAGAAATTTTGCTGAGTTAATGGGATTCACTTCTTATAATGATGCAGGTACAAATGCTGTTTTTTATCTAAACGGTGACAGAAAAGAATCTACATCAAATTCGGTATCAAGTGAAATTACAGGTGTTTTGGGTCTTTCTTTGGATTTATTGACAACTACTGACGGAGATCCTATTACAATAGAAATCGAAAGGGATTACGATTCTGAGGAGTCTTTAACAGCTTTACAAACTTTTGTAGAAGCTTTCAATAAAATAGTTACGAACACTAATTTGTATACTGACTCTGACTCTACTGCGGAAAAAGGAGGTATACTATCGGGTGAAAACAACCTTGTAAGAATTAAAAACAGTTTAAGAACTCTGGTTACATCGCCTGTTGAAAACTCGGGTCAATATAAATCTCTTGCGGATATTGGTATTACAACGGGTGCACCGGGTCTTGATGTATCCGCTGACACGACACAATTGATTATTGATGAGGACAAGTTCCTAGATGCATATGAAAAAGATCCTGCATCTGTTAAGGCATTATTGATTGGAGACAATACTTCCGGAACAACACAGGATGGCTTAATGCAAAAGTTGCAAACGGAATTAAAAGCAGCAACAGATACTACTTCAGGTTACTTTGCGGCAAGAAATGATTCATTGTCTTCTCAAATTTCCAGTATGAATGATAAAATTGACAGAAAACAGGAATATGTCTATTCTTATCAGGAAAAATTGACAAATCAATTTAATTATATGGATCAGATGATTGCTCAAATGAATTCACAATTCTCACAAATGCAGCAACAGCTGGCATCAATCGGTATAGATATGGGTTCATAATAAAAATCAAATCTGTTTTAGATTTCTCTTCGGCATTCAATTGCTTTTGCAAGAGTTATTTCATCTGCGTATTCTAAGTCTGAACCGATAGGAAGACCGAATGCAATTCTACTTATTTTGATATTAAACGGCTTTAATAATTTTGTTAAATAAAGGCTTGTAGCTTCACCTTCTACAGATGGATTAAGAGCCAGAATTACTTCTTTAATATCATTGTCAGCAATTCTTGTCAGCAATTCTTTTATCCTTATATCCTCTGCTCCAATCCCGTCAATTGGGGAGATGAGCCCTTGTAATACGTGATATAAACCTTTATATTCATTTGTGTTTTCTATTGCGACTAAGTCTTTTGTTTCTGCACAAACACATATTGTGGACTTATCCCTGTTTGTTGCAGAACAAATTTCACAAGGATTGCTCGCAGACATGTTGAAACAGATGCCACAGTAATGTATTGTTTCTTTTGCTATTATCATAGCCTGCGCAAATTTTTCAACATCGTTTTTAGGCATCTTTAAAAGATGGAAAGCAATTCTTTGTGCTGATTTAGGACCGATACCCGGTAGTCTTTGAAAATAATCTATTAAATTTGCAAGTGGTTTAGTATATTGCATTAGAATAACCCGGGAATATTTATACCTCCAGTTAATGTTTTCATTTTTGATTGCATTTCAGCCGTTGCTTTTTCAGTAGCTTGATTCATTGCTGTCGTAATAAGATCCTCAAGCATTTCTACTGTATCAGAGTCAACCGAATCAGGGTTTTCAGGATTAAGAGCTGCAGCTGTAAGTTTAATTGATTTAAATTTGCCCTGTCCGTCGCATATGACACTAACAGCACCATTGCCAGCTACAGCATTAAATTCAGTATTAGCAAGTTCTGTTTGAGCATCTTGCAGCTTTTTTTGCATTTGCTGTGCCTGTTTCATCATTTGAGCTATATTCATAGTAATCTCATCCCCTTTTTATATAATGTCATATTTAATATTATCAAATAAATATAAATTTAATGCAATTTCTAATATATTTAATGTATATAGTATGAATTATTATTATAAATATGATATTATAATAAATATGGTAGTTGAAGTTGACGAAATCTGCAGAAATAAATTCCGTGCTGTTGGAGCAATTGCTGTTTTAGTAATTGCAATTTTTGGTATATTTTTCTTGTTTTATCAACAGAGAGAGAAGAAAAATACAGCAATGAAATTACGCCTTTTCTTTTCAGATATGACTCAAACAATGCAGTATTCTATGAATATTAACGGGCCGCCGGGTGAATGGGGCTTGCATGGGGGATATAAAAATGTTGATAGTCTCAACAATTATCTGGTAAATTACTTAAGAATCTCTGAAAATTGTATTAATCAGTCCGGTAAATGTTTTACTGATATTAATTATAAAAACCTAAAAAAACAGGATACTGATGTAAACCTTTCCAAATTACCTTCTGTAAGACTTAATAACGGAATTTCTCTCGCTTTTGAAACAATAAGTTCCTGTAAAACAAAAGATAAAATTTGTGTGCTTGTGTATAGTGATTTAAACGGTGAAAAACCACCAAATATTTTCGGTAAAGACTTATTTGTATTTACTATTATAAATTCACAAGCGGCTGCATTTATGCCGTACAACCTTTCTATTTCGCCTGAGGATTTGTCTAAAGATGAAACTTATGGATGTAATAAATCTGCAAAAATACCTATGTATTGCAGCGGTTTATTATATACAAAAAACTGGAGTATTGATTCAAAATACCCGTGGTAACTTGAAATATTTTTTTGTAAACGTATAATTTGAATTATATACATGCAAGGAGAAGCAATGTCTGATTTTAATATATCAAAGGTTTTGAGTTATGTACCGGTTGTCATAGAATCGTCCTCCAGAGGTGAAAAATCATTTGATATTTTTTCACGTTTATTAAGAGAAAGAATTATCTTTTTAGGGGAAGAAATCGATGATGAATTAGCAAATATAGTAGTTGCAGAACTTCTTTTGCTCGATTCAGAAAATCCGGAAAAAGATATTATGTTGTATATTAATAGTCCCGGCGGTGTTATTACTGCAGGCATGGCTATATATGATACTATGCAGCAGGTTCGTGCTGATGTCAGTACAATTTGTATCGGAGAGGCTGCTAGTATGGGATCTTTTCTGCTTTCTTCAGGTGCAAAAGGTAAAAGGCTTTCTTTGCCTAGTTCCAGAATTATGATTCATCAGCCTTTAGGAGGAGCTCAAGGTCAGGCAACTGATATTGAAATTGAAGCAAAAGAAATTTTAAGAATGAAGAATATGTTAAATGGCATACTTGCTGAAAATTGTAATCAGCCATTAGAAAGAATAAAGAAAGATACAGAGCGTGACTACTATATGTCGGCGCAAGAAGCTGTGGAATACGGATTGATAGATAAAGTTATAACACATGTTTCTTAATATTTCTTTACATAATTATTAAATTTCTTATTTATTTCATATGTTATTAATCATTATATAATATATATTGATTAATTAAAAAATATATATTAATTTATTGCGATTAACCGAAAAATACAGTCATAATGACTATTTGCTGTTTTTTTCGATATGAATATTTTTTTTATTTTGTTCAGGCAATTTTTATTTCCAATTTGTTTTTATATATATGTAAGGTTAGAAAAATTGGTTATGGTAGGAGATTAAAACAGTGTACGCAATTTTCACAATGCGAAAGCTACAATTGACCCAGAGAATTAACCAGCTTCAATATAGATTGATGCAGTTATCTCAAAGGCTTCAAGATTTGTCTGTTTATGCAGGCAATGTAGCGGATGGGGTTATTTCGCCCAGCGAGTTTATGAGCTCTCCGGCGAGCATTTTCGGAGTTAATATGAACTTCTTTAACAACAGCGTTCCAAAAGCGTTGTTTGAAGCTTCAAGATCTACGCAAATGTACAATGCCAACATTATGAATATGAATGCTGCGTCCGGCGGTCAATACGGTATGGCAGTTGATCCTTCTAACCCATCTTCTATCTATGCTAACCAGTTCTTCATCTTCAATGCATTCTTTAAGCAGGCATTAGATGCAGCAGGTAAAGCCGAAGCTGCTAAGGTAAAACGCCTTGAAACAGATATTACAAACCAAAAATTAATGATAGAAACACAACTTAAGGCTGCAGAAACTGAACTTCAGAAAGTTGA
The DNA here is from genome assembly GCA_944324245.1 of Candidatus Gastranaerophilales bacterium. Classification (GTDB taxonomy): domain Bacteria; phylum Cyanobacteriota; class Vampirovibrionia; order Gastranaerophilales; family Gastranaerophilaceae; genus Limenecus. Next base: position 89,803 of record CALUVO010000105.1, read on the forward strand.
GGAACAGGAAAGTAAGAACATAGAAAGAACAGCACCTAAATACGCATAATAAACAAGTAAGTTAATATAATTCCTCGTGTGTGTGAAATGAGTAGAAAAAAAGCTCTTTGTTATTACAAAGAGCTTTTTTTCTCTAATCTAGTGTCGCTGTTGCGCCTCGAGCCTTCGAGCCGTCACTGCTTACCTTTTTAATGTGACACTCACCTACTCTTAACTTCGTTAAGTTTCAAAGACAGGCTCACTACTGCTCACTTCGTTGCGTGTGTTCGCTTTGTCAAAAAATTCGCTCACGTCATTTCCCTCTCACAAAACAATTCACTGAATTGTTTTGCTCGGCAGAGTCTTATCACGAATTTTTCTCGGACAATATTATGTTGTTTTTTCAAGAAAATCTTCTTTTTTTATTTTTCTTCCGCAGCATTTATCTTCATCGCAATAGCCTAAACGTTCACATTTTGGAACCAGATAAGGTGCAAGCCAAGGTTCTTCTTTTAAGAGCTCTTCACACATCATTTTTACCATTGTTCGGATTTCATACTGTGCACGTGTACAGAGTCTGATATTTGCAATATGAATAAGCTCTCTCAGATTTAAAGATGCAACCATAGAGCTTGAAGCGGCATTGGGCAGAACAAAACGAGCATCTTCTGCAGGTATTCCGGACTCTGTCATTTCCGAATAAAAATCAGCCGTTTTGGCCATAAAATCTTCATATTTTGCAAGCAGTTCCGGATTTTTTTCTATTGTAGGCGGAACAATGTAATCAAACTGTCCTTTTTCTTTTACATAACGCTGTGATTTTTGGGAAAAAGACACATGTCTGTGTCTTACAAACTGGTGTGTACAGGCTCTTGAAACATTTGATATTGCAAAAGACACCTGTATATGCTCAATTGTAGAATAATGACCTGAAGAAATTACTCTTTCGATAAGTTTTAGCATTTTTTCTTCGTCATCCGCTTTGTCATAGATATTTACCGGTGAATCAGCACTGTAACAAGTTCTGCAGGCTGTATAAATTGTCTTTAGCATATTTTGCGGTTTTGAAATAAGTTTTACAACCGGCTTATTATTTTCCATAATTTTTCCCCTACAATAGTCATTTTATACAATCATATCATCGGTAAAATTTTTTGTAAAAATATGTAATTTTGTTAAAAAGAAAAGTCTACGTCATGCTTGACGATAAGGTTTTAGGTGCTATGCTAAAGTAACGATAAATAATTTTATTGAGTTTACGCCACCAACTTAAACTTATTAAAATTAGAAAAAGGAAAACAAAATGGCAATAAATTTAGCAAAAGAAGAAAAAGCAAAAATCATCAAAAAATTTGGCAAAGATGCTAAAGATTCAGGTTCCGCAGAAGTTCAAATCGCTCTTTTAACCCAGAAGATTACAGAACTTACCGAACACCTGAAATCTAATAAAAAAGATTTTCAAGGCAGACGTGGCCTTTTGATGATGGTAGGTCAAAGAAAAAGACTCCTTGCTTACGTTAAAAAACAAAACCTCGAAGAATACAGAGAACTTATAAAAAAACTCGGTATCAGAGGTTAGTTTTTGTATTAAATTTATGAAAATTTTTAAAAGCTCCTTAAGATTAAGGAGCTTTTTTACATAAATTAATGCACTTAAATTAATGACTATAGTATAATTAAATTTGTGGGACGGAATCGGGTACAGAACAAACCGGTTTATTAAATTTGCCGGAGTCAGTTGATATAGTATGAAATACAAAAATTATAAGAGTGATAAAGAGAAGTTTAAAGAATTTGATAAAAAACTGATTTTCTGGCAGATAATATGTATCCTGGTAAGTTTTATTATTATTAGCTATCTGTTTTTGATAATGGTTGTTGATGTTAAAAATTATCGTGCAAAAGCAAAACGCCAGAGAAGTGCAAAAAATTTTGTTATGAGGGGTACAATTCTGGACAGAAACGGGATAAAACTCGCTTCTGACAAGACTTCTTTTGATGTGTATGCGCATCAGGAATACTATGACCATACACCAAACGAACTTGCAGCTATACTTGCTCCGATTTTAGGACTAAACAAAAATCAGCTTGCAAAAAAACTTGCACAAGATCAGCTTATAATAGTGCTGAAAAAAGATGTCCCGAGAACAACCGCACAAAAAATCAAAAAACTCGGTTTAAGAGAAATCAGCCTGGAACCAAAAAATGAACGAGTATATCCGCAGGGAACAATGGCCGCACATATTCTCGGATACTACAATACAGATGCGGATGTAGCTGCAGGGGTCGAGCTTACGGCAAAAGATAAACTGGAAGAAGTTGAACAGGTTGTAAACTTTGAAAAAACCCCTGACGGAGATATTATATATGAGGTCAATACAGATCCCGCCGCAACAACAACTCCTCTAAGAGGTAAATCAATCACTCTTACAATAGATTCAGCTATTCAACATGTATGTGAAGTTGAACTTAATAAAGTGATTAAAGAAAAAAATGCACTTCGAGGCACAGTTATTGTTATGAACCCCAAAAATGGAGAAATTCTCGGTTATGCAGTTTATCCGACATATAATCCGAACAAATACAAAAAAGCAACATTAACACAACTTACAAACTGGACTCTGAGCGATGTTTTTGAACCGGGTTCTACTTTTAAAGTTTTAACTATTGCTTCCGCCATAGAAACAGGACGGCTTAATGAATATTCTAAAATTTTAGACACAGGGAAAATAGAAATAGACGGCTGGCCAATTAAAAATTATGATTACAGCGTAAAACCATACCCGGGAAATATTGATTTGTATTATCTGTTTGAACACTCAAGCAATGTCGGCAGTGTGAAAGCGGCCTTGATGATGACAAAACAGGAGCATTATAATATGCTCAAAAAATTCGGCATCGGTAAAAGAACTGGAATAGACTTGCCTGGAGAATCAAGAGGACTTATTCCTCCGATTGATGAATGGTACAAATCTACTCATGCAACCATTGGCTACGGATACGGCATTTCAGTCACCGCAATACAAATGGCTGCGGCTATATCCGCTATTGCTAACAACGGAGTTATGGTTACCCCTCATGTTATAAAATATTCTCCGGAAGAAACAGCGGAAAAAATTCACCAAAAACAAGTAATCAGACCGGAAACGGCGCATACTATCACAAAACTTCTTGCCGGTAGTGTAGGACGATCAAAATCACCAGTAAATCTTGAAGATTACTACGTAGCTGCAAAAACAGGAACAGCAAGGAAATCTTCTGATACAGGCGGATACACAAATAAGCTGGTAACCTCAATAATTGGATTTTTGCCTGCAACAAACCCGCAGGTCGAAATATATGTCGTTATCGACTCTCCATCAAAAGGTGCTCTGTGGGGCAGTACGGTAGCTGCACCTGTATTCAGAGAAGTCGCTCTTCAAACAGCACGTATTATGAATATTCCGCCTGATAAACACAAAAGTCATTAATCTGTAAAAGGAAAATACTATGAAGCTGAAAGAACTCATTAAAGATATAAAAATTAAAAAAATTATTAATGAAAAAGATGTTGAAATACAAGGAATTTCTTATAATTCCAAAAGCGTGCAGCACGGTGATATTTTTGTATGTTTAAAAGGAGAACACTCTGACGGGCATGAATTTGCCAAAATGGCAGCAGAAAACGGTGCTGCCGCAGTATATTGTGAAAAAGAACTTGATATTGATATACCACAGGTAATAGTAGAATCAACAAGACATCAAATAGCAGACCTTGCAGCAGCTTTTTATAACTATCCGTCAAGAAACATTGATTTAATAGGAGTTACAGGCACAAACGGCAAAACAACCGTTACACATCTTATCCAGCGTATAGTGGAAGATGCAAATCATAAATGTGCACTTATAGGCACTCTCGGCTATAAACTGTCCGGCAAGGATACATACCATGACGCTAAACATACAACTCCTCAGGCTCCAGAACTTCAAAAAACACTCAATATGATTTGTGAACAAGGTATAGATTATGTTGCAATGGAAGTCAGCTCTCATGCGCTTGAACAAAATCGTGTAGGCGGATGTGACTTTGGCGGAGCTGTATTTACAAATCTTACACAGGACCACCTTGATTACCATATAACTATGAACAACTATTTTGAAGCAAAAGCACTTTTATTCAGAAGTTTAAAAAAAGGCAGTTTTGCTGTAATAAACAATGATGACGAGTATGCCGAACGACTCAAAGCAGTTATCCCTGAAGGAGTAAAAATTTATACCTACGGCATTAAAAAAACTGCTGATATAACTGCTTCCGGTATTGATTTTTCCATCCACGGTGCAACATTTGATTGCAATATAAAAGGCAAAACGAGAAAAGTTCACCTTCAAATGAACGGCATGTTCAGTATATACAACGCACTAGCAGCACTGACTGCCGGTCTTGCAATAGGTTTTGATGCTGGTATTTGTGTAAAAGCGCTGGAAGAAACAAAAAGTGTAGACGGCAGATTTGAGATAGTAAACAAACAACCGCTTGTCATAGTTGATTATGCTCATACGCCGGATGGATTGGAAAATGTACTTAAAGCTGCAAGAGAATTGACACCAAAAGACGCCAGACTTATTTGTATGTTTGGATGCGGCGGTGACAGAGACGCAACAAAACGCCCTAAAATGGGGAAAATTGCCGATGAAAATGCAGATATAGTTGTTGTAACTTCAGATAACCCCAGAAGCGAAGACCCGCAGCTTATTATTTCGGATATTCTTGCCGGCATAAAAACAGTAAATACACAAAAAGTCTTTGTTGAACCTGATAGAAGAACAGCTATTTCCATGCTTAAAAATATTGCAAAAGAAAATGATGTTATTGTTTTAGCAGGCAAGGGACATGAAGATTATCAGATTTTGAAAGACAAAACAATTCATTTTGATGACAGAGAAGAAGCAAGAAAAATATTCTGTTAATTTTCTAAAATATTAATTGAACCTTCAAACACATATTGTGCTTCGCCTGTCATAAACACATCAAAATTTGTATTTTGCGAATTTCCTGCCCATTCAACAGTGAGAAGACCGCCCGGCAGGCTTACATCAACTTTACTGTCACAATAACCGTTCAATATTGCAGCAACAACACTTGCACATGCTCCTGTACCGCAGGCAAGTGTAATACCGCAGCCTCTTTCCCATACTGCAACGTCTATTTTATTTTTTGATATTACTTTTACAAACTCAACATTTGTTTTTTCAGGGAAAAGATTGTCATGTTCGATATTATAGCCATATTTTTTTGCAAGTTCGTGAATATCTTCGTCATCTTTGACAAAAATTACACAATGCGGATTACCCATGCTTACTGCGTTTACGTTAAATTTTTTTACACCATCCCACAAAGGATAGTTTAAATTTTTACTGCCTTTAAAAGGAATTTTTTCAGGTTCCAGTATTGGATTGCCCATATTAACTTTTACGCGCAAATCCTCAAGTACTTCCGGTACAATTTTTCCTGCCCCTGTATGAACGGTAAATTTTCTCTTGTTCACAATCTTTTTATCAAAGCAAAAACGGGCAAAACATCTCATTCCGTTTCCGCACATCTGCGCGGTAGAGCCGTCTGCCTGATAAAACAGCCATTCCAAATCAGAATATGTTTTTGGGTTTTCCACAGGTACAAAAATTCCGTCAGCACCTATGCCAAAGTGTCTGTCACAGAGTTTTATTGCAATTTCGGGAAATAATTTTTCAACCTTTTTGTACTCATCATACTCCATCAATATAAAATCATTTCCGGCACCCTGCATTTTTGTGAATTTTACCTGTGTCATAAAATTAATCCTGTTTTGTGTACAGAGCGATTATAACACGATTTTTCAAATATTGTTTAAAATTTCATATAGTCAACTGACTCCGACTACTTGTTGAACCTGTGCAATAAACAAGTTCGTTGTTTAATAATAAGTCCGGCACAGCCAACAAGTGCATGGGGTCACTTCCGTAAAATGCTAGACTT
>CALUVO010000106.1 GCA_944324245.1 Candidatus Gastranaerophilales bacterium
ACAAGTACATTTTTGCCAACAAGTCCGGCACAGGCAACAAGTGCATGGGGTCACTTCCGTAAAATGCTAGACTTGGCGTCACTCGCACTCCGTGTACCACTTCTACAAGCGAGGCCGCCTCAGACAACTTATTAACGGATAAAAACAGCTGGTATCAATTGTTATACTGGAATAGATTTTTTGCTCGTGATATTATAGATTACGTCAAATTAAGAATTAGACGGGGAAGAAAAAAATATGTTTGAAAAATTCAGAATAGGTGTAGATATAGGCGGAACAAACGTTAAAATTGCTCTTGTAAACAAAAAGGGCGAAATTTCGCATCCGAAAACCGTACCCACTCGTGCCGAAATGGGATATGAATATACAATAAGCAATATCACTCAATGCATTAGAGATTTGATGACTGAAGCAAAAATCTCAACCAACGATATAGAAGGCATAGGTTTCGGCTTTCCCGGACAAATTGACTGTGATAATGGTGTTGTAAGAATTTTGCCAAATATTCCCGGATGGATAGATGTACCTATTGCAGAAATTATGCAAAAGGAGTTTAATGTTCCGGTTAAAGTTGACAATGATGTAAGATGTATGGCTCTTGCTGAACTCAATTACGGTGCCGGAGCAGGGTGCAAAAACCTTATCTGTATAACAGTAGGTACAGGTATCGGCTCAGGACTTGTCGTAAACGGAAAACTCGTAAGAGGTGCAAGCAATGCTGCCGGAGAAATCGGGCATATAAAAATGGAAATGCACAACGGCTTGTTATGCGGCTGCGGTGATACAGGGTGTTTTGAGGCGTATGTTTCGGGTCCGTCAATTGTTGCAATGGCAAAAGATTATGTAAGAGGCGGCAAAAGTGCAAAATTTAGAGAAATAGCAGGCTCTACTGCAGCAATTACACCGGCAATAGTTTGTCAGGCTGCACAGCAGGGAGATGTCGTTGCAAGAAAAATTTTTGAGAGAATGGGCGAATATCTTGGCATAGGACTTGCCAGTGTTGTAAACCTCCTGAATCCCGAAAGAATTGTAATAGGCGGCGGCGTGGCTGATGCGGGAGATATTCTTTTTGAACCTTTGAAAAAGACTCTTAGACATCGCTCAATGCCTATTCAAGGTGAAGCTGTGGAAGTTGTACCGGCACAGCTTGGAAATACAGCAGGTTTAATAGGGGCAAGCCTTTTGATTGATAATTAGAAATATAGCAAAACAGGTTAAAAAACTACCGGTAATTTAATTTTAAATTGCCAGTAGTTTTTTTGCGTTTTCCGTAGTTATTTGAGCAACATCCTCAAAACTTATACCTCTTAAATTTGCAATCTCCTGCGCTACAAATTTTACATAAGCAGGCTGATTTTCTTTTCCTCTGTAAGGAACTGGTGTCATATAAGGCGCATCAGTTTCTAAAAGCAATCTGTCCAGAGGTACAATTTTAGCTACCTCTTTGACTTTCTTTGCATTTTTAAAAGTTACAACACCCCCGAGTGCAATATAAAAACCTTCCCTTACGCACTCCATTGCAAACTCCGGACTTCCTGAAAAACAGTGCATTACAACACCTACATCATTAGCCTTTGTCTTTTTTAAAATTTCAAAACTGTCAAGATGAGCTTCTCTGTCATGCACGAGTACGGGTTTGCCGGCTTCTTTTGCTATTAAAATCTGTTTTTCAAAAATTTCTTTCTGGCGTTCAATTTGTGACTTATCCCAGTAGTAATCAAGTCCTATCTCTCCTACCGCCACAATTTTTTTTTGTTTAAGGTATTCACGAATTAAATTTTCAGCCTCTTCATTATAAGAATCCAAATCCTCCGGATGCACGCCCACAGCTCCGTATACATTCTCATATTTATTACAAAGCTCTGCTATCCTTTTAAAACCCGAAGGCGCAACTCCAGGGATAACAACTTTTTCTACACCGTAATCTTTTGCTGTTGCAAGTACTTCATCAAAACGGTCTTTGTAGTTGTCCATATCAATATGGGTATGTGTATCTATTAGCATTTTTAACCTAAAAACATGCTTTCTATAATAGCTTTTTTATTTTCATCGTGAATCTTGTTTAAAATTTGATTTTTATCAACACCGTTCAATTTATCGAGTTGTTTTAAGGCGCCTACTGCTTCGCAAATCAAAATTTCATTGTCAGAATCAAGCAGTTTTTTTACATCTTCTTCTAATTGAACGAGTTTGTATTCAGACACAGCTCTCAATGCACTGCTTACACGGTAAGAAGGGATACCATTTTCCGAAAGCTCGTTTTTAACAAGGTTCTTTTGAGCATTCCAAAAATACTCCTGCTGCTTTTTCAAAAGATGATAAATCTCCCGAATCTCCTGCTTTGTATTTTTGTCCTCATCAAAAGTATATTCCTCATTATTTGCAAGCGTATCAAACTTAGACAGTGCTTTTAGAAGAACAACTGATGCCTGAAAATTTTTGTTCTGAGTATTGTAATGAATAAGATATTCAAGAACTTCAAACATTTCAAAACAAAATACCTGATTCAAAGGCAGTATCTCGCCGAGTCCCGAGAGAATATTATCAATACAAAGGAGTACATAACTTTTATCAAAATCGCCCTGCAGCAATTCCATAAGACTCTGTATATAAGGGATTTCACCTGCAATATTTTCGCTCATGGAAGAATGTTCCATTACTTTCAAAATATAAGGAACTGCCTCTTTATTTTCAAAAGCTACAAGAAATTTAACCGCTTTTAAAACCGTAAAATCATCCTCCGATTTTAAAAGCTCCAGTGCTTTATTGTATGCAGTATCTATATTCATAGCACCTAAAGCTTTTGCCGCATTAAAAGAAAGAGCCTCGTTATCAGAAAAAGCATACTCAGTCAAAATATCAGCTGCTATTGTATCAGGAATATAGGAAAAGTATTTTGCAGCATATGTTTTTTCTTCATCTGTGCCTTTTTCAAGAAGTTCATACATTTCATCAGTCAAATTTTCATCGGCGTATTGTGCAAGACAGCCAACAATTGTGTCTTCAAAATCCGGTGCATAAATTTTTAAGAAAGCGAAAAGGTTCTTATAATTATCTTTATTTACCGATTTTTGCAATCTTTTATTAACGTTATTTTTTACAAAGTCAAATAAGAACTCGCTCCTGTCTGCAAGAAGCTGAAAAGCTTCCGCATTCGCATTATCAACAATACATTTTGCTGCTAAGAGCGCTTTTGTTTCATCTTTTGCTGTCAGGTCTTTTACCAATTGTTCATTATTAACTGTCATAAAACTACTCTCTAAAGCTTAATTCTGCGATGGATTTTTTGAGGTCATTTCTTACGGAATTCATCTGTTCTTCAACAATTTCGTCTGTCAAAGTGGCATCTTTATCCTGCATTTTAATCCTGAAAGCCATACTCTTAAAGCCTTCCTGTATATGTTCGCCCTGATATACGTCAAAAAGCTCTTCTCCGTTAAAGAGATTTGATTTAACAGATTTTTTGATGATTTTTGAAATTTCTTCATGTGAAACTTTTTCCGGCACAATAAAAGCAAGGTCTCTTTGAACTTCAGGGAACTGTGAAAGTTTTTTGTATCTCACTGTTGTGATATGAAGCGCTTTTAAAAGTTCTTCCAGATTTATTTCAAAAAGATAAACATTCTGCTGGAATTTTTCTTTATCTTTTAAAATAGGGTGAAGTTCACCGAAGAAACCGACTTCCAGAGGCTGCTTGCCGAGCATTACAAGTTTTGCGCTTTTACCGGGGTGTAAGAAATCTTTGCTGTCTTCTGTACTAAACGGACGGAACTGAATCCTGTTTTGCAAACCGAGTATTTCAAGAAGATTCTGTATAACACCTTTTACACTAAAGAAATCAAGTTCACAGGCTTTTGCTGCCGGTGTCCATTTGTCATTTTCAATATGACCTGTCATTGCACCTGCTATCATTCTGTACTCAGCTACACCTGTTGTCTTTTCATCAGCATGATTTTCAATAAAATATGTTCTGCCCGTATCATATATTGAAAAATCTTTTTGACCGTTAGCCATATTAAGTTTTACGACATTTAAAATACCTGGAATCATTGACTGTCTGAGCATCGTATGTTCATCACTCTGCGGATTGCAGACTTTAACAGCTTTTGACTCATCATATTTTACGCTGAATTCTTTGTACAAAGGATTTCCGACAAGTGATGATGTTACAATTTCCATAAAACCTTTGCCTAAAAACATGTTATGAATTTTTTTAATAATTTTTGCTTCCTGTGTGATTTCAGGAGATTGGGTGTTTTTAGGCAGAGTCGGAGCTATTTTGTCATAACCGTAAATTCTTGAAATCTCTTCTATAAGGTCAATTTCTCTGTAAACATCATTTCTTCTGAAAGACGGTACTTTAAATTTTGCAGCTATTTCATTCTTGCCGATTAATTCAAATCCGAGATTTTGTGCTATTTCAACGCATTTTTCTGCAGGAATTTCAGAACCGAGCATTCGTTTAATCTGAGCAAATCTTAAGGTAATATCAATTTCCGGCAATTTATTCTCACCTGTTTCAACAATGCCGTCTACTTTTGCACCGGCAAGCTCTACCATAAGCTGCATAGCTCGCATTAGCGCAGGTTTTACCATTTCAATATCAACGCCTCTTTCAAATCTGGCACTGGCTTCGCTTCTGTAGCCTATGCTTCTTGCGGAACGTCTGTTCTGAGCAGGTGTAAAGTATGCAGCCTCGAGTGCAATATTTTTTGTATTATTATCAACTTCACTGTTTGCGGAGCCAAATACACCGCCTACGCACACTGCCTGTTCTTTTGTAGCAATCAAAACAGTATCGCTGTTTGTTTTTCTCTCTATTTCATCCAGTGTTACTATTGTTTCATTTTCGTGAGCACGTCTAACACACAGATACCCGTTGAGTTTGTCTCTGTCAAAAGCGTGCAAAGGACAGCCGTATTCCAGTAATACATAGTTTGTAATATCTACAATATTATTTATTGCACGGATTCCGCAGGCAGTAAGGCGTCTTTGCATCCAATCAGGAGACGGCTTTATTTCCACACTGTTTAATAATCCGATACTGTAATATTTACAGCCTTCATTATCCAGTATTTCGACTTTAAATTTGTCTGTAGAATTGTCCTGAGTGCTTTGTAATGGAGAAAACTGCAGTTTTTTATTAAATATAGCTGACAATTCTCTTGCAATGCCTATTACGGACATTTCATCGCCTCTGTTTGCTGTAGGAGCAACATCAAAAACAATATCTTCTTTTATATTAAGCAATTTTTCCAGCGGCTCGCCCAGTTTTATATCGTTATAAATTCTGTTTAAGATAAGGATACCATCTTCATCCTGCATTCCTTCCAGTCCAAGTTCATCCTGAGAACACAGCATACCCTGAGATTCTATGCCTCTGATTTTTGCAGGAGTGAGTTCAAACTGTTCTCCTGTTTTTCTGTCAAGAACCTTTGACCCTACAGAAGCATAAGGAATTATCTGACCTTCTTTTATATTTTGTGCACCACAGACAACGGTTTTTTCTTCATTTCCTATATCTACAGTAACAAGGTGAAGCTTGTCTGCATTCGGGTGCTGTTCAATAAGTTTGATTTTAGCGGTTCTTATATTTGAAAATTTCGCACCGGTTTTCTCAATATCTTCTACCTCAAGCCCGCTCATTGTAAGCTCGTGTGCAATCTGCTCTGGTGTAACGTCAGATAAATCAACAAATTCATTAAGCCATTCCAGTGAAATTTTCATATTTTATGTCCTTATCATTTAATCAATCTCTACAACAGATTTTATAATAAAGAGAACATAATGTCATGCGATTAAATCTAAGCATTAAATATCTGTGTGTTAGGTTATTCAATAAAAAATTTTCAGACACATTTATCTGGCATAAATATCTTCTTTTTTTACAGAAAAATCTTGCGCATTGTAGTCTTTTAAATACTCCAACACTGCTTCCGGTGTGTCTGCAACATAGTATAAATTTTGTGCTTTTTTATTTGCAAATTTTTGTTCGATTATGTCATCAAAAAACTTCAAAAGGTTATTATAAAATCCATTTGTATTAAGTATTACAATTGCTTTTTGGTTATACCCGAGCTGTTTTTGAACAATCATTTCGCTTAATTCTTCAAGTGTTCCAAAACCGCCCGGTAAAGCTATCAAAGCGTCTGACATTTCATCCATTTTGGCTTTTCTGCTTCTCATACAGGGAGTTACATAAAATTCATCACAATAATCAGAGTAAACATCAAGCTCTCGTAATTTTTCAGGCATAATGCCAATAAGTCTTTTTCCTCCTGCTTTTACTTCTTTTGCACACGCCCACATAAGCCCCAGGCAGCTTCCTCCGTAAACCATATTCATGTCATTTTGTGAAAGTAGTTGCCCGAGTTTTTCAGCTTCTTTGTAATAAGACTCATCTAAAAAGTTGCAAGATGATGCAAATACACACACATTGTCAATCATTGGCGTTCCTTTTAAAATATTTTATATAATCATATCATAAATAGGTGCCCGCAATGGATAAAAAGCTTCAAAAGAATATTTATTATATTGCAGTTTGTATAATCATTATTTGCGCAGTATTATTAAGAATTTTGTTTTATTCTTACGAAAGACCTTTCTGGAATGATGAATCCGCACTGGCTATAAATCTTATAAATCGTACTTTCAGCGGATTGTGGCTTCCTCTTGACCATGAACAAATTACACCGCCTTTATACTCGTGTTTTTGCAAATTTTGTGCATTTTTTATTTCTAATAATGAATACGCTTTTCGCCTTCCTGCTTTATTATTTGGATTTACATCAGTACCTTTATTTTTCTTGCTTGTTGTTAAGGTTATAAAAAACTATGCAGGCAGATTGTTCGCTTTGATGCTTTTTGCTTTTAATTATCAGCTTATATATTATTCGCAGGAGCTTAAACAGTACAGCTGTGATGTATTTATGTTTCTGGCAATATTGTTTTCTTATTTTTATATTAATAAAGAAAATAATGATATAAAAAAATTTTGGGCTCTAAGTGTGTTGTATTCAGTTTCGTTCTGGTTTTCTTATACTGCAATTTTTGCTGTATTTGTCCTTGGATTCCTGTGCTTAAAACATGACAGAAAAACGATTATTTCTTTATTTTCACTGCCGTTTATTTCCGGATTAATGCTTATTTTTTACACACATAAACTGCATACTGATTCTGCACTGAATGAATTCTGGGCGCAAGGATACATTGCGTTTAATTTTTCTAATTTGAAAAATATACTCGATACAAATTTTTTATTTTATTTTGAAAATTTCACATCCAAATTTTTGATAATCATTCTTTTTGTAATCGGTCTTTTATGTTTTTTTAAAAATTTAAAAAGTAAAGCATCCTTGATTATTCTAAGTCCTTTTGTATTTGCAATACTGCTTTCTTATACATGTATTTATCCGCTATATTTAAGAGCTGCAATTCATATATTACCTTTATTTTTTATAATTATGGCAAAAGCTTTTGACTGTTTAAAAATTAAAAATATAGCTGTACTTTATTTTATCTCGGCATTTATATTTGTACACTTTTTTGTATGCACTTTTAAAACGGATTATACAAATATAATAAAAAAACAGTATTATGCAGAAAATACAAAAGAGATTTTAGAAATTTTGTCACATAAATCAAATAATAAGGATATACTCATTGTACCTTATTTAACCGCAATAAACTTTGAATATTACAAACAATTTGTAAATATAAAAAATCGTGAAATTTATATTTTAAAAAAACCGCTGTACGAATATGAAGAAATAAAAAAAGTATATGATATGCTTCCTGATAAACACACCTATTACATTTTATTTACACACAGCGCTGACAAACCTCTTGTGTTCAAAAATCTCTATATGTACGCACAAGAACATAACGGGGGTACAATTTATTCTGATAAAAATTATAATGCTTTAATCAGATTTGAAAAATAGTTTAATAAAAAACAAAGAAGCCGGCTGTATTCAGTCGGCTTCTTTATTAAATTAAGAGCATGCGTCAACAAATTAGTCTACGGATAACTTTTTCTTGTAATCTTTTTCTTTAGCAAGTTTAGGTGCATCAATTTTTAATACACCATGTTCCAGTTTTGCTTTTGTATTTTCAACATCGATTTCCTGCGGGAAGTAGACAGTTCTTGAAAATTCACCATAGCTAAATTCTGTTTTTTTATAAGTTTTTTCGTCTTCTTCTTTTTCTTCCTCTTTTTTTGCATTGATTGTTATGTAATTTTTATCAATATCAATATCAAGATCTTCTTTTTTTACACCCGGCAATTCTGCTTTAACAGTGTACTCGTTATCTTTTTCTTTTAATTCAACAGGAATAGCAAGTTTGTCTTCATCAGGAAATGAATAGTCAGGGAACAAACCTTCCATATTTCTGCTTAAGATTGAACTGATTTCATCATTAACTGATTTTAAAAATGTGTCCGGTGTTTTTCTTATTAAAAATCTCATAATATTCTCCTTTCGAATTTTTAAGTTCTTTTTGCCTTACGGAATCAAGCTTTACTTACCTCTTACACTGTTATTATTGCTCTGTTTTTTATAAAACCTTTGAATTTTAACCAATTTTTAACAATTTGTATTTGTCTGAGACTGCTTCAATCGAAATACTAATGCAGAGCAGTTTTATTGAACGCATTAAGAAATGTAACATATATATTATTTATAACTTTAATATAGCAATTTTTTATAAAAAGAATTGTTTATATAAGTACGAGAGATATAAAGACAGAGAAAATACAACGAGAGAAATAAAAAAACACA
>CALUVO010000107.1 GCA_944324245.1 Candidatus Gastranaerophilales bacterium
GAACATCCGGAACAATTATGTTACCTGGCATTTTTATAACTTTTTTTATCCAGTAATCTTTGTCTTCACTTCTTCTTTTATTACCTAAATTTATTAAATCCTGTCTGTAAAGGTGTTTATTTTTTTCAATTTCTTCAAACGGAATACCTGTTTTTTCCGAATATTCTATCTTTATTGCATCTCCCAAACCTATTCTTTTAAAGTTTGTTAAGTTTTCTAACAAAATTTTTGCCACTGTATCCTTACCGCTGTATTGTTTTCCGGAAAGTATTATAATTTTATCTGCCATTTTTAGCAATTCTCCCACTTGAAATGTTTTATTTATGATGTATATTATTATACACTAAAGTGTTTCCACTGTTAAAATGTTCTAGAATTGGGCTACATTAAATGAAAATCAACAATATTGACGTAAGTTTCCGCTTACGGAGCTTGTTACCTCGAAATAACGCAGAAAACTATGTAAGAGCTAAGCAAAAGTATGCTGATGCTGAATACATTGTGCAAATGAAGGACTCAATAAACAGTTCTTCTGCTTCCAGATCTAATCAAGTGTTGAGAGATCTTGGATTGTTCTAAATTTTTCCTGCAGTTCTTGTGTTAAAGTTTGGCTGATCTTTTGCTGTTCTGATTTATTTACTAAATCAAACGCTTCTTTTCTTGCTTGTTCAAGAATTTTTGTATCTTTGATTATGTCAGCAAGCGCAAAATTTATCATTCCGCTCTGGCGTGTACCGAGAAATTCGCCCGGGCCTCTCAGCTCTAAATCCTTTTCAGAGATAATAAAACCATTATTTGTCTGCTCCATTATCTTAAGTCTTTCCATTGTTGTCTGACTGGAATTTGCCGGTACAAGTATACAGTAGGATTGCAAATCTGAACGTCCTACCCTCCCTCTTAGCTGATGAAGTTGTGATAAGCCGAATCTTTCAGCGTTTTCTATCATCATTACAGTTGAATTCGGTACATCAACGCCTACTTCTACAACTGTTGTACTCACAAGTATGTCATATTCTTTATTCTTGAATTTTTCCATTACTTCGTCTTTTTCTGTGTTGGAAAGTTTTCCGTGCAGCAATCCGATTTTTAAATCCGGAAATATTTCATTTTGTATCCTTTGCGCTTCTTTTGTTGCTGCTTTTGCTGATAATGTTTCACTTTCATCTATCAAAGGATAAACAATATAGCACTGGTGCCCTTTTGCAATTTCGGAGGCAAGCATTTTGTATGCTTGATTTCTTTGAGAAGGTTTTATTACAAATGTTTTTATAGGTTTTCTGTTTGCAGGCATTTCATCTATAACGGAGAAATCAAGGTCACCCTGCGTAGTAAGTGCAAGGGTTCTGGGTATTGGTGTGGCCGTCATTGTAAGTACCTGCGGATTTATGCCTTTTGTCATAAGTTGTGAACGCTGTTTAACACCGAAACGGTGCTGTTCATCTATTACTATTGCTCCAAGCTTGTGAAATTCAATATTATCCTGTATCAGTGCATGGGTTCCGATTGCGATATTAATTTGACCGTTTTTAAGGTCAGTCTCGAGCTTTTTACGGAGTTTTGCACCATTAGTACCGGTAAATAATCCCACACTCAGTCCAAATGGTGTCAGCCATCTCACAAAGTTGTTAAAATGCTGCTGGGCTAATATTTCTGTAGGTGCCATCAATACACCCTGATATCCGTTTTCTACAGCAGACAAAAGCATAGTGCAGGCAACAACTGTCTTTCCGCTACCAACGTCTCCTTGCAGCAGCCTTTGCATCGGTGTATCTGAAGAAATATCCTTTAAAATTTCTTTGATAGCTTTGTCCTGTGCATTTGTCAATTTGAATGGAAGTGAGTTTATGAATTTATGAACCAGGCCATCTTTCTTTATTATTAGAGGCAATGCTTTGATTTTTTGCTGGTTTTCTTCTCTCATCATTGCGAGCTTAAGCTGCAGCAGGAAGAATTCTTCAAAAACCAGAGTGTATCTTGCTTGTTCCAGTAATTCTTCATTTTCCGGAAAATGTATCTGGCGTATTGCAACACGTCTGTCAAGAAGATTATTCCTTAGCATAATATCCTGAGGTATTACATTATTTATAGCAGGTTCATACTGTTCAATGGCATTAAAAATAGCCCGTCGCAGAGTCTTTATACTCAAGCCTTCAACAAGCTGATATACGGGTACTATTCTTGCAAGATTCAAATTGTTTTTTCTTTCAAATTCACCTGAAAGAACCTGAAACTCGGGTTTATCTATTGTATACATGCCTGTATATTTGTCTCTTTTTGCTTTTCCGGAAACAATTATATTAGAACCTTTTATAAATTGAGACTTATACCTTTCCAGCATAAACCGGTTCGCTTTTGCATAAAAAAAGCTAAGCTTCATTACCCCTGTATCATCAGCAATTGTAACTGATATAATACCTAAACTATTTTTTGAGTTGTATGCGCTTATTGATTTAATCGTACCGATTATAGTTGCATCAGTACCTTCTTTTAAATCTTTGATAAAACTTCTTGTTGAATAGTCAATATGACGTTTGGGAAAGTAGAATAACAGATCTCTTGCTGTATAGATTCCCAGTTTATTTAACAGATGACCTATTCTGGGGCCTACACCCTTTACATACATTACGTCGGTTTCTTCGGGCTTCTTTTTTATTGTTGACAGGTCAGTTTTTTTAACTTCTCCCTGCGGATTGATTTCTTCTCTTATTGTTTTTACAAGGCGTTGTATAGCTTTTCTTCTTATTGTCATTGTAGACATTGAATATGTTTCAAATTCTTTTATAAGAAGTATCCATTTGGGATTTTTTTTTGATTTTTTATATAGTTTATGAAGCTGTTTCAATATAAAGCCGGAAAAATTGTCTTCTTTTCCTCTTATATCTATATACAAATTTTTTTGCTCAACTTCTATGGCCTGTCGCAGCTGTTTTATAAGTTCTGTATCTTCTATCATTCTTCCGTAATTCTTAAAACTTCATAGATATTGATTTTATTAGCCTTGCCCTTAATATAGACTTCTCTTATTTTTATTACATCTACTATTTGGGAAATTTTGTTATAAGTGTTTTCACTTATCAGTATGTGTGTTTTGTATATTTTATTATAGTCCTCAATTCTGCTGGCTATATTGACAGTGTCACCTATTACTGTGTATTCAAAACGATTTTTTGTTCCGACATTGCCAATAAAGGCCTCGCCTGTATTTATTCCTACGCCTATATCTATTTTGGGTTTACCTTCTTCTATCCAGCGCTGTTTAATCTTTTTTACTTTTTTTCTAAGTTCATAGGCGCATTTTACAGCATTTTTTGCATGATTTTTGTCCTGCTCAGGGTCGCCAAAAACAACCAGTAAGGCATCGCCTATAAACTTATTAATCACACCGTTATATCTGTTTATTATGGGTTCCAGCTCTGTAAAATATTCGTTTAAGAGCTGCGAAACTTCTTCTGCCTTTCTTGTTTCTGAAAGAGAAGTGAAACCTCTTATATCAGCAAACATAACGGTTATTTCAGCTCTTTTTCCGCCAAGTCCGACATCATCAGTGTTTTTTAGTATCTTGTTTTTTATATCTTTTGATATGTATTTTCCAAGAACCGTTTCTATTTTTTTATTAACATTTTCTTTGAATGTCTTTATATAAAAGTTTGCAAAATATTTTGAAATTATTATGCAAAGAAAGACAGCGGTTATGTTTATAAATACAAAATGATTTAGTGCTGTTTTATATGAAATAAAATATGCAATAAGAAAGAAAATTGTAAATAAAGTTGATTGCAATGTGCTAAAATACACATAAATTACAAGAAATAACAGTGCAGCTCCAAGTGTAATGCTAAGTCTCTGCACTTCTGTTAATATTTTTACCTGTTCAGTTTTTATATATTTGCTAATTATTGCCGGATTGGTTGTATGATATTTCTGTTCAATAAAAGCAGTATCTATTTTGTTATCAATATATTTGTAACATAGATTGTTCAGTGTAAATATTACACTGACAAAAGACATTATAAAAAGTAATACTAAACTTTTTTTATTCATACACTAATTTTACTTATATATGAATATTTTGGCAACAAACACAGTCGCAGTCTGCAGGTTCTATGTGAATAGTGACTTTTGTGTTGCCGAGTTTATTTTCAATTTCATTTTCAAGTTTGTCACACAATTTATGTGCATCCCGTATAGTCATATTTCCGTCTACAAACAGAGCAATTACAATATCCTTGTCTTTGCCTGCTTTTCTTGTTTTTATCTCTTTAATTCCGGCAATACCTGATAAATTATCCGTATTCATGTTGTTTTTTAATATATTTTGTATTTCCTTTATATCTTCCTCGGGCAAAGAACCATCCAGAATATCGTTCATAGAGGTTTTGCATATTCTGTATCCGGTATGCATAATTATCATTGCAACAATGACCGCAATCAGTGAGTCAATAATGTGAAGGCCTGTGTACTCAATAATTATTAAGCCGACAAATACCGTAAAGGATGAAAAAATATCCGTTCTTAGATGTTGTGCATCTGAATATATCGCAATAGAATCTGTCTTTTTTGCGACATACATAAGGTAAGTGCTGACAAATATATTTGTTAATACAGAAACAAACATAACAGCAATACCGAGCATTGAATTTTCAAAAGGCTCGATTTCTCCTGTCAGCTTTTTAGCTGCTTCAAATATTATGTATGCTGCAGCAAGTATAATTAAACACCCCTCTATAAAGCCTGCTACATCTTCATACTTACCATGTCCAAACTGGTGATCTTTATCAGCCGGTGATTCAGATTTGTGAACGGCAAAAAAAGTTATTACAGAAGCGAGAAAATCGCTCGCAGAATGTATCGCCTCGGATATAATACTGACACTACCTGATATAAAACCTGTAACAAGCTTTATAATTATTAAAATCAAGTTTGACAATACAGACAGAGATGCTGCAAATTTTTTATTTTCAAAGAGATTTGTTATCATTGTCTGTAATCCAGAATATTGCCCTGTTTTAATTCAGTATTTGAATATGCGCTTATGAGTTTTGTATTTTTAGCCGCCTTTGAAAGTTCTTTTTTTATATCTTCTCTAACTTCTGTAAGTGCAATTATATTAGCCTGCTCTTGTTTTTGTATTTTTACGCATATTTCTTCAAGTTTAGAAGTGTCTTCCCCGTTAGTTGTAACCTTTTCTAAAAGTTTACCGGCTTCTTTAAAAAGCTGTTCTTTTTTATTTAAAAAAGTAATTAACTCAGTATAAATCTTTCGCTCAATTAATTGGGCAATCTGTACTGATATTTCATATATCTTTTTATATGTTAATTCCAGATTATCAAGATCTGCACTCATAGTCTAAATATATTCCCCGATATTCTCGTCGTCATCATCATCTTCGTCATCATCAGACGAATCTTCTTCATACACATTACTTGTAGATGTATTATACTTATCTGCAGCAATTTCACTAAGGGAGTTTCCTTCTGCTTTAAATTTTTTAACAGCTTCCCGCCAAGTATCACGGAGCTCTGTCATATGTTTTATTACTATATCAAGCGCCGCTTCGTCTTTTTTCATATTTGCACGAATAAGCTGTCTATTCATAAATTCGTACAGAGCAAAGAGATTCTGAGCAAATTCACCGCCGTTTTCCATATCCAGAGTTGTTTCGAATTCTGTTATAATATTTTGAACCTTTATGAGGTTATTATGAATTTTTTCTATATTTTTTTCAGCAAAGCCTTCTTTTGCCTGATGCAAAAAACGAACTGCACCATCATATAGCATCAAAAGAATTTGTTCTTTGGGCGTAGTGTCAATTTGTGTCTTTTTGTATTGTTTTAAATATGGATTTATAGGCATAGGCATACTCGTTTCAATATCAATTTAGCACAATATTGTTGATAAGTCTATAAAATCACATCAGAAATAGACTGAATAAACTAGCTACATTTGTTTTAGCTCTGCAAGATTCGGGTCTAAAAGTCTTCTGCCGACATTATCAAACTGTATTGAGCAGAGAGTTCTTTTGCCGTAATTAAAGAGCTCTTCTACAACGCCACGGCCGTATTTTTCGTGATAAACTATGTTGCCTTCTGAAATTTTTATTGAGTCATCGTTACCTGTATGTTCAGATTCTGCATCATATATAGGAACACCGGAAGGGTTATCCGCAACTCGAGGCTCCTCTATATCTGTATCCTGAGCAATAAAATCGTCAGCATCCGGCAATTCAGGCAAGTCATCAGATAATGCCAATTCATCTAAATTATTTTCTATTGATATGTTATCTATTCCATTATTAAAAGGAGCTTCAATATCTTGCTTGTCTTCAAGGTGTAATAGCCCTGATGCATCACTGTCAGTTTCTGACATTTCAGTTTCTTGTGTTTGTGTATTTATATCATCGAGCATATCTAAATCAGCTTCAGAAAACAAATCTACATAATCTGACTGTTCAGTCTGCAAAGTTTGGGCAGATTCAGTCTGTTGTATACTTTGTTCCGGTTCATTAACATGAGGTGTAGATTCAACAGTTGTATTTGCAAAAAATGTTTCGTCTACATCTTTTGCTATCTCATTTTCCAATGATTCATCAAAAATATTTTTAATTTCATTAGGCTCTTCTTCAATATTATCAATTTCTTCAAGCGGAAGCAGTTCTTCTTCGGAATCAAGATATTCAATTTCTCCTGGCTGCTGGATATCTTCTACTGTTAAAGTTTCAGGCAATGTAATTGCGTCAACTTGCTGCTGCTCCCCAACTTGTTCAGATTGTATAGTCAAAGGTTGCATATTCTGCATAGAGGAAGATTCATTCAAATCAGGCTCATTTTGACACAATTCAATCTTTTCAGGTATATCTTTAATGATAAGAGGCGTATAGTATGTACCTTCACCCGAGACTATAAACTCTTTTTGTGAAATTTTAGTTAAAAATGAATTATAAGTAGCAAAGGATTTTTGCTGTTCAAGCGGTCTAAACAGTATAAGATTTTTTGCAAAGGATTTTAATTGTTGTGCAAAAGTACATTCATATGAAGATGAAATTATTGGCTTGATATCCTGTGTTTTATAGATTTTGTTTAAAATCTCATTATTCGTATTTTCATCATTTACAGACATAATAAAATAATAATTAGATTGTAAATTATTTATTATAAAATCTGCAGTTTCTTTTTGCCAGTTTGAACTGACTTTAGAAACATTCAATACTGTAATAATATTATTTTCTACGGAGTCCTCAAGCGATTCAATTTCATCATCTGTTGAAGCAAAAATACCGAATTGTTTATATTTAAGCAGTTTATTTCTTAAAAGTATAACACCGGTTGATTTATCCGACTCGTATACACTATTTACTACATCCATTAATGTATTAAAAGGTATGTAACCTGAATCAAGAGTTTCTATATAATCCTGGATTTCTAACAAAATATCCTGAACTATTGCTTTTTGTTCAACAGTAAGCCCTGTTAAATCGTTTTCGTATATATAATTTAATGTTTCAACACCAATAGGCAGCTTAAACTCTTTTCCGAGTTCAATAATATTTGCATTTTCATATGAAAAAATACCGTTAAAATCTAACAAAAGTGTGGTCTGGGAATTTGTGTGATTACAATCCAGTATCTTGGATAATATTGACTGTGTATTTTCATAAACATCAGATTGTATATAAAGAAAATTATCTAATATTGACGCATTAAGATTCAAATGAATATTCGTAGTATTTGATAAATTTCCAATATTAATAGACTTTGCACTATTTGAAAATATTTTTATCAAAAGAGCTTCATCTGTTTTTACCATTTGTGCATCCAGTGAAGGTACATAACCGCTGTATGCAGAGAAATTACCTTCTTCATTTATATCCAATGAAAGTTTTAAAATAGCACAATTTGTATCACTTTTACTTGTTGACTCAATAGAAATTACCTGAGAAAGAATTTTTTTGTTATTATCATCAACTGTTAAAAAATCAGATATAGCCAGCTGAATTGCAGCAGGTTCATAGTATAATTTTGCCAAATTGTTTTTTATTTCAACTAATTTCATTTATATACCGGTTACTTTTCGTAAATTATTGTTGACAGACCTCTTCCTGAAGTGCAATTGACGCTATTTGATTAGACATAATAGCCACTTTTTTGATTGGACCTGTCGGTTCTTTTTCTATAAGTTTGCCAACTGTACCCTGTGTTCTTATCAAAGGAAGTATTTCATCAAATACAGCCTTAGGGTCATCAAAATAAAGAACCATTGGAGCTGAGGCACCCTTTAAAAATATCAATAATGCCAGTCTTGTTTTATATTGCTGGGGTGGAAATTGCTGTGCCATAATTTATATCTCCTTAAATCCTCTATATATTTAATTTATGTCAAATATTATAAAATAGCAATAATTTATAATATCCTTTAATTAAAATTCGATACCTTTACGAGCCTTAATACCTTTATCCCAGTAGTGTTTTACAGGTATTATTTCTGATACGAGATCAGCTATTTCTATAATTTCTGGTTTAGCATTTCTTCCTGTCAGGACTATTTCCATATCATCAGGCTTATTTTTTAATACATCAATCATATCTGACAGTCCAATTAAATCCAAATCCAGGGCTATATTGGCTTCATCGAGAATTATAAGCTGGTATTCATCATTTTTTATTGCTTTTTTAGCAATTTCCCAGCCAAGTTGAGCTTGTTTCCTATCTTCCTCGGAAATATTTGATGAATAAACAATTCTATCCAGTCCTGATTGTACTATTTTTACTTTATCTTTAAGATCAGGCGATAATGATGCAAAAGAAATTAGCTCACCATAGTCATTACCACCTTTTGTAAACATAACAATTAGAACACTCCAGCCTCTCCCAAGGGCTCGCATAGCAAGTCCCAGAGACGCCGTAGTCTTTCCTTTGCCGTTTCCTGTATAAATCTGTATATATCCGTGCTGTAGAAATTCCGGATTATACAGTTTACTGTTATCAGGTATGTGCATTATTTAATCAGTCCGCTTTCTTTTAAGAATCCTATTATTGCACACGCACAGCTTTTCTTATACTTAATCGGTGCATTTAAAAGCAAATTAATTGCTTCTGATATTTTTGCATCTTTATCATACCAGCGTCTGCAGCCTTTTTGGGTATCATCATAGAAAAACCATTCAATAGGCTTGTTGTAATATTGTGCAAATTTTACCAGCTCTATTACATCAACTTTCCTTTTCCCTTTTTCAATTACAGAGATACCGGAAATTGGAAGATGCATTAGTTCTGCTATTTCTTCTTGTTTTAGCCCAGACTCGATTCTAGCTATTTTTAACTTTTTACTTAATTCTTTTCTGTTCATTTATTTCTTATCCAGTCCATACATTATAATGTTAAATTACACTTGTGTAAAGATATATATTCTTTTGACTATCTTGGAGTATAATTTTTAAATTATGGAAAATATTAAAGCTATTTTAAGAAAAAACGCAAAAATAATAAGGAATAACATAGAACGGGATATAGTTTCTTCTCAAATTAATTCGATAATTTTTAATTGGAATATTTATAAAAAATCACAAAACATCATGTTTTTTCATCCCGTAAATACAGAAATTTCTTTGCTCGAATTACTGCAAGAAAGCAATAAGAACTTTTATTTTCCTGTCGTTGAAGGTAATTCAATGTATCCGGTTTTGTATGAGCAGGAAAAAGGCTTTAAAACCGGAAGATATAATATTATGGAACCTGTCGGAAATAAACTTTCTAATTATAATGTGTTGGATTTAATTTTTGTTCCAGCACTTGCTGTTGACACAGCAGGTTCTCGTTTGGGCTATGGAAAAGGTTATTATGACAGATTTTTAGAAGAAATATCAGCGCAAAGCATAACAGTTGTTCCAATTCCGTCAGAACTCATTTTTAAAGAACTTCCAAAAGAGAAGCATGACAAATCTGTTGATTATATCATTTCTGAAAATGGAATAATTACAACTAATGCCCGCCTTTTAGGTGATTAGGCCGTCCTATATCCATTACATCAAAAATCAAATATTTTATACCGTATATTAATAGTCCTATGCCAAAGAATTTTGAACTTTTCTTCCCGAGTAATGCACCTGTTGCTAATATTGCAGGAATAATATCAGATGCCATTTGTTTAAATGCGCCGGAAAAATAGCCGGTTATTGCATTAAATTTATCAGGCAGGTTCCAGTCAGCATTGCTTCTGAAATAAAAGTCCTTAAGCTTGCTTGTTGTTTCGTTAAGATCTTCCATTCGTCTTGATCTCATATATATGTTTGTCAAACGTTCTGAAGATTTGTGCTTTATATGCTCGGCAGATGTCTTTACACCAACATCATGTGCGTTATAAAGCACTGTTGCCGCCGTAAGCGCGCCTGCTATTTTTGAAGCTGCATTCCATTTATTCATACTTTGTCCTATCGAATTTTTCTGCTTTCTTTTCTGATGTATCTTTTTGTTTAGGCGGGTTAGGATCAACAACTTTTACTGTCTGTCCTGCTGTTTTCAATGCAGCCTGTGCCGCATCAAGAGCATCCAGTCCGTAACCTGTTTTGCTCTGTTGGATTTGAGCAAGAAGCTGCTGTGTTAGAGCGTCACCCTGTGCCCATCCGTTTTGCAAAATACCCATACCTACCATTTTTACATTAGAGTATTTACTCTGCAATGTCAGGTTTAACAATGCTGTCAATGCCGGATCATTTTTCCTTGATTCGTCTTCTCTGAAGCGTTTCATAAGTTCTTTTGCACCCATAAGTTTTATGTCAGGGTTGTCATTTCTTATATAATTTTCCAGAGTTCTTATATAGTCATCAGTTAATAAAACAATATCTTTTTTAGGCAGGTTTTTGTCTTTAACATTTTTATCTTGTGCCAGCTGAGCTGCTGCTACAGGGACAGTAGGTGCAATCGGGCTCTGCATAGTATAATAGTTTTTATCATAGGCCTGACCCGGTTGTGAAGAATTGTAAGTGTTGTTTATATTTGCACCATTCGGATTTACAGAAGCCCCCAGTATGTTGATAGTCACTCCGTTTGCTCCATTTACTGGTATAGAGCCAGGAGTATTTGTTCCTATATTAAAAGTAGCACCTGTTGTACCGGCTGACTGAACCGGCATTGCTTGAGATTGATTATGCTGTGGATAACCTACAGGATAATTTTGCATACTTTCACCTTACACATTTCCTTATATATATAAACGTATTTTTTATTAAATATGTGCTATCTTTTAAATTTTGTGTGAAGAAATTTTAACAAAAGTGTTTAATATTAAGAAATGTAAACCTGTATCCATTGCCCTAATTCTTTGCATAGCAAGCATTTTAGACGACTTAAAAAAATAGTATTAAAAAATTTTTTAAATATTTCTAAAGTTATAAAAAAAAATGCCGTAATCAAAAATACAAGGCAAATCAAAGGAGTCTAATATGACAGGAGCAATAAATTTTAATCCTTTCTTAGGCGTATCAGGTACAGAAAGCATAGAACAGCTCCAAGGCAGACAAAGTCTCCGATTTCCAGAAATAGATTTGTCACCCGTAGAACTCAATATGGATCAGGGACAAGACGAAGAAGGTATTATGATGCTTGAAAATTTTAATTTAGATTTTAATTTTAACAAGCAAATGCCAAAACAGTAATAAAAAGTTAGAAAGTTTACATTAATAAAAAGGAGTATCGAAAATGGTAGATGGCGTAAATTTTAACCCTTTTGCAGGCGGCAGGGTTTGGACTTCAGAAGAAATTGAAAAATTGGATGCAGACAAAAATGGCGTTGTTTCGTATCAGGAAATGCAAGCTAATGTTTCATGGCTTACAGGCGAAAGCGTAGATGATGAAGGCGAAATTCAAATAGGTGATGATGCTTCATCAAAACCCGGAGAAACACAACAAACAGGAGCATCACAGCCATCTGTTGTTTTATCAGATAATGAATCAGCAATTTATGGTGCTGCAGCTAAAAACGGTGTACAGGATTCAGCAGCAGATTCATCACAGCTTCAACAATATATGAACACAATAATTGACAGCTATGTTGAACAATATATGCAAAAAAATCCAGGTCTTGAGCAGAATCAAAAAAGCTCCCTCATCACATTCATAAAAACAGAAGGACAGGAATTTGTAAATAATTATTTGCAAAACAATACAGCTGTACCTTATGATACACAGGCAGTTGCACAATCTTTGATTCAATCACTTGACAGCTCAGTTCAACAAAGAAATGATACAGCTACTGAAGTTAATAATCAGTTAAATGACTACAAAAACAATGTAGATGCAAATTACGAAAAATTGTCAGCAACTACCAATGCAGCAGATGATGATTTTGTAACAGGAACAGAATTCCAGCAGATGAAAGACGAAGCTGTTAACTATCTGTTGGGTACAATGCTCAACGGTGAAGCAGATGCTGAATTTTTAGCAAATATCAATGCACAGTACAGCAATGATCCAAACTATAAAATTGCAATGGCATCAGTAAATTCTATAAACAATGAAACTGATCCGGCAAAAATTCAAGAATTTCTCGAACAGGCTAAAACTGCTCTCGGCAATTTAATCGGAACTCAGAATGTAGACGGAACATCAAACCTCAACAATGCAGTACTCAGCAAAGATGTTTCTGTTGCTGAAGCTGAAAAAGCTGAACAAAAAGCACAATATTCAGAAGCACTGACATCAACTATTGATAAAATGGTAGAAAGCTACTCAAATGAAATGAGAGGCACACACGGTATTAGAAAACATATAGCTGCCCACAGTGCAGATGATGTTCAGCAGTACAAAACTCTTCTTACAAATATAATGAATAAGTTCCTTGACACCTACGAAGGTGACGGCTCAGATCTTGAAACTGCATTCCGTCAATACGCAGATAGTGCAATACAAGATTCAAATTCAGTACAAAATGAACTTAACGGCATTAAGTCAACACACTCAGCAGATGCAATGGCTAAATTAGAAAGTGTTGTTAACAGCACAGGCACTTACATTAGTGAAGATGAATCTCAGCAGATAATAGACTATACAGTTGACTTTGTATTGAACCAGCTTACACAAGGTATAACAGATATATCTCTGCTTTCACAAATTTCACCGGAATATGCATCTAATGAAAAATTCACTGAAGCAAAAACATTATTAGACGGTATTGCAACATCTGCTACACCTAAAGAAGATATGGAAAAAATCAGACAGCTTCTCGGTGACATGATGAAAGAAATAGGTGCTGAAAAAATTGCTGACGGTGTAAAAAACAGAGAAATGCCTCAGGTTACATTCTCAGATGAAGAAATGGCAAATCTGAAAGCTTTATTCCCCGGCTATGATTTCAATCAGACAATTTCTTCCGATACATACAAAGGCAAAGATTGCTCAGGTCAGGCAAGAGACAACTTGCAGGATAAAGCAAGAGAAATGTTGCAGAACATGAAACCCCAGCTGATGAACATAATCAAAGACAAAATGGGTGCAGACTTTGATTATGACACAGCAAACAAACTGGTTGATGACGCTATTTATCAAACAATCAATGACATCACAGATATGATGAATATTGATCACACAAATAGAATCATCAAAAAGAAAAGAAAATGGACAGCAACAATCAGCACTCAACAGTTAGTTGACACATTTATGACAAACTTCCTCAACAACTCAGCAAAAGACGCAGCTCCAGAACCAGGTACTAATCCGGTTGACCGCGAAAGCGTTATGAGAAATACATCACTTGCTGACAGATATCAGGATAAAGCATCCAGCAAGGTTCGTGGTTCAAAAATGGCTGAACTTGTTGCAAAATCTCAGATACAAATTATTGCGGCACAATTAAAAGCACAACTTATGAGTGAACTCGGCTCTAACTACGATTCTAATAAAATCAACTCATTGATTGATCAGGCAACTTCAGAAACATTAAAATCCGTAGCAAATACAAAAGGTGCTCTTAACAGATACACAATAAACACAAATACAATTGCAAATACATTCTTTGATACATTTGACAAATTGTATTCCGATACATACAAAACAGCCTAATAAACAAAATAAGCATATCTACCATTTAAAAAAGCAGGGATTTATCTTCCCTGCTTTTTATTTTATAATTAATTTATGGATGTTGAAATTTCAAATGAACCGGTAGTTTATACGAGTGATTTTCCACAGCATTTATGCAACATGTGCGGCAAATGCTGCAAGGCAATAACTACTCCGTATACCTATGAAGAACTTTTAGAACTGGCAAATCAGGGACAGGAGGAAGCAAAAGTTTTTGTCGAAATTTTTCAAAGATACAATTCTGTAGATGAAGCAAGAGCTGCAGTACCGGATCACGTTGAAAACATACTAAAACAGTTGAAAAAGAATAACCCAAATCTTGATGAGTCAAAAGTAACATTTTATCATTGTCCTTATTTAACGCCAGATAACAAATGTTCTATTCATGCAACACGTCCGGATTGCTGTAGACGAGCACCAAGAAACGGATGGTCACTATTCCCGCCTGATTGCGGATTTAAAGGCTGGCAATTCCAGCATAAAGAAAAAGTTAAAGCTTCTGTACGAAGATTAAAAGAATATTTGCTGGAGCTTGAACTTTTACCAGATGATTTTATTTTAAAAGAGAGAAACAAAACCGTAAAAGAGATGAAAGATTTTATAAAAGACAAAATTAAACCGTGGCAAAAATACGGTGCTGATTTGTGGTGAATATCCCCTAACTATGAATAAACAAAACTCAATAAATTACAGTATCAGCATGCAATCGCCGTAACTGTAAAATTTATACTGTTCATTTATAGCTTCATTATATGCCCTGAATACAAAATCTTTGCCTGCAAAAGCCGATGTAAGCATAATAAGAGTGGATTTTGGCAAGTGAAAATTTGTAATCAACCGGTCAACAGCTCTAAATTTAAACCCCGGATATATAAAAAGTGTAGAGTCATCTATTGTCTCAATAATTTCATCATACAGCTGCATGCAGGTTTCTAAAGTTCTTACGGTTGTTGTACCTACGGCAGTTATTTTTTTACCCTGTTTTTTTGCCTCTGTAATTATTTTTGCGGTATCTGCACTGATTTCAAACTGTTCGGAATCCATTTTGTGTTCAAGTATATTTTCTACTTTGACAGGGCGAAATGTGCCAAGACCTACATTCAACGTAACATAGCAAATCTGCACACCTTTGTTTTTCAATTTTTCAAGAATTTCATTAGTAAAATGCAAGCCTGCTGTCGGTGCAGCAACAGAACCTTCTTTTTTGGCATAAACAGTTTGATACCTTTCATAATCAAGATTTTTTAACTGTTCGTCTGTCATTTGGCGTTCTATATATGGCGGCAGTGGTACATGTCCGACTTTATCAAGAATTTCATAAAAATTGCCGTCATAATGAAGCTCGACAAGCCATTTCCCTTCATTTTGCCTTGTTAATACTTTGACATATAAATCCGGTGAAATTTCAATTAAAGATTCTTCTTTAACCCTTTTTGACGGATTTATTAATACTTCCCATGTAATGTCGCCTATTTGTTTAAGCAGAAAGACTTCAATATTTGCTCCCGTATTTTTTTTACCTAAAAGTCTTGCCGGTATAACTTTTGTGTTGTTAAGTACGATTACATCATTTTCATCAAAATAATCAGTTATGTCGTAAAAATGTTTGTGCTCTATTGATTGTTTTTGTCTGTCAAGAACCATCATCCTGCAATTTTCTCTTTTTTCAGACGGTTTTTGTGCAATCAATTCTTTCGGCAGTTCGTAATCATATTCTGATATTGGTATTACTTTTTGTGTTTCCATAGTTTTACCTGCAAGATTATAAGTCTGATATAACAGGCTTTTAATTCTATTATCGGGCTGTATATTAGAACAGCTGCATTTTTATTACACTTTCTGCAATCCTTACAGTGTTTAGTGCGGCACCGATTCTGATATTATCAGCAACACACCACAGGTCTATAGCATTGTCAAAAGCTATATTCTTTCTGATTCTTCCGACATATACCGGATTTTTGCCTGCTGCATCACGGGGTGTCGGGTATATATAATTTTCCGGATCATCTACGACCTCTACGCCCCAGGCATGTTCAAGGATTTCCCTTGCTTTTTGAGCAGTTATTTCTTTTTCAAACTCTATTGTTACAGCTTCCGAGTGCCCGTGGAATACAGGAACTCTTACAGCAGTACAAGATATAGGTGTCTCTGCATCGAGGTGAAGAATTTTCTTTGTTTCGTTTGTAACCTTCATTTCTTCTTTTGTATAGCCGTTATCGCAAAACACATCGATTTGTGGAATAACATTATAAGCGATAGGCTTTTTGAATTTAACGTTTTCAAACGGTTTGCCTTCGTTTTCTGCTATTGTGTTGTCTTTAAGCTCATTTATTGCTGCCAGACCTGCACCGGAAACAGCCTGATAAGTGCTTACAATCATTCTTTTTATTTTTGCAAAATCATGCAGCGGTTTTAACACAAGCATAAGCTGAGATGTAGAGCAGTTAGGATTTGCAATTATACCGTGATGATTTTTCAAATCTTCATCGTTAACACCTGCAATAACAAGGGGTACATCTTTTTCCATTCGATATGCACTGGAGTTGTCAATGTATACACATCCTCTTTTAACAGCTTCCGGCGCAAGAGCAAGTGATGTAGAACCTCCTGCAGAAGCAAGTACAATATTTACGCCCTCAAAAGCTTCCGGTGTTGCTTCAATAATAGTGTATTCTTTGTCTTTAAAAGATATTTTTTTGCCCGCACTTTTTGCGCTCGCAAGAAATTTTATTTCATTGTAAGGAACATTATCCTCCACAAGAATTTTTAAAATTTCTCTTCCAACAACACCTGTGGCACCCAGAACCGCAATATTAGGCTTTCTCATATTTTCTCCAGTCTCTATGTGTTTAAATATCTACAATTTTGATTATATTACAAAAATATTATTAATATTTACAATTTTGTCTTTATTTTTTGCTGTTGTAAAATTATATTTATCAGACTAGGGAGATTTAATGATGGAATTAGATGTTATAAGAAAAACCGATTCTGCTGTTGCGGATGCTATAGAAAAGGAACTTGAAAGACAGAGAAATACAATAGAATTAATCGCCAGTGAAAACTTTACTTCACCGGCTGTTATGGCTGCATGCGGCTCTGTACTGACTAACAAATATGCAGAAGGCAAGCCTCACAAAAGATTTTATAACGGCTGTGAAAATGTCGATATAATAGAAGAACTTGCACAAAAAAGAGCCTGTGAACTTTTCAAAATGGATCACGCAAATGTCCAGCCTCATAGCGGTGCACAGGCCAATATGGCTGTATTTATGTATGCTCTTAATATCGGTGATACAGTCCTCGGGATGGATTTGTCAAACGGAGGTCATTTAAGCCACGGTTCACCGGTTAATTTTTCCGGTATTAACTACAATATTGTAAGCTACGGTGTGGATGACAACGGTGTAATCAATTACGATGATGTAGAAAAACTAGCAAAAGAACACAAACCTAAATTGATAATTGCAGGTGCGAGCAATTATTCAAAAATTATAGATTTCAAAAGATTTAGAGAAATAGCAGACTCGGTAGGCGCATATCTTATGGCAGATATTGCACATATCGCAGCTCTTGTTGCAGGCGGTGTTCATCCATCACCTGCCGGGTATGCTCATTTTGTCACTACTACAACACACAAAACACTAAGAGGCCCCAGAGGCGGTATTATAATGTGTGATGAAGAACACGCAGCAGGCATTGATAAAGCTGTATTCCCCGGTATGCAAGGAGGTCCTCTGGAACATATTATTGCGGGTAAAGCAATTGCTCTTAAAGAAGCACTGGAGCCTTCTTTTAAAGAATATGCAGCTCAAATTGTTAAAAATGCAAAAGCACTTGCCAACGGGCTTATGGATGAAGGTATGGATATTGTGGGCGGCTGCACAGAAAATCACCTTATGACTCTTGATTTGAGAAAATTCAACAAAACAGGTAAAGATATTGCTAATGTGCTTGAAGAAGTAGGTATTACGGCAAACAAAAACACAGTGCCGAATGATCCGCAAAGTCCTTTTGTAACAAGCGGTGTAAGGCTCGGTGCTGCTGCTGTTACAACCAGAGGATTTAAAGAAGATGATATGGTTGAAGTTGCAAAGATTATTGCAGGTGCGGTAATTGCTTCTGACAACAAAATTGCTCTTCAGAATCTGCGTGAGCGTTCTTTAAAACTGTGTAATAAATATCCGTTATATGAAGGAATGCACGTATAATGATTTCACTAAAACTTTCAAATGCACATATACTTGGGATGATTATGGCTTATTTGTTAGGCTTTTTTATCATGCCGTTTGTAATATTTTTCGCTAAGAAAAACAATCTGGTAGACAAGCCTAATGAAAGGAAAATACACCATGGTCCGATAGCCCGCTTAGGCGGCATCGCTATCTGGTCAAGCTTTATGCTTGCATTTTTATTGCTTGTTGTATTGAGTTATTATCCTTACGGGAAACTGTTATCAGGAATATTACTAGGCGGTTCTTTAATGTTTTTGCTCGGGCTTATAGATGATATTTACGGGCTTAATGCAAAATTTAAGCTGATGATACAGATTGCAATAGCTTCTATTGTATTTTTCCTGGGCATCAGCGTTGATACAATATACAATCCGTTTGGCGCACCGCTGCATCTGGGGATAGTGATTTCTTATATTGTCACAATTCTTTGGGTAGTTGGTATTTCAAATGCGCTGAATTTTATAGACGGTGTTGACGGACTGGCAGGTTCTATTGTAACTATTTCATCTGTAACACTCGGTCTTATTGCTGTAGCTATGACACCGACAAATGCAATCAGCGCTTTGATTGCGTTTATACTAGCCGGTTCAATGCTGGCATTTCTGACTTACAATTTTCACCCCGCAAAAATATTTATGGGTGATTCCGGATCTTTATTTGCAGGTTTTTTACTTGCAACATTATCAATAACCGGCGTAATGAAGTCACCTGAACTGACTATGTTTGTGCCTTTCTTTATATTGTCTGTTCCTATCATTGATATTACTTTTTCTTCTTTAAGAAGAATAGCAAAAGGGGTGTCTCCGTTTACGCCTGATGCGGAACATCTGCACCACAAACTTTTGCATGCCGGCTGTACTCAGAATCAAACAGTTCTTATATTATCAACTGTAGCTGTTATTTCCGGTGCGATTGCCAGCTTTATTGTAGGTACGCCTTTGAAATTCTTTATTTATGCAATTTTAATTTCTGTTATAATGCTGTTATTAAGCTT
This sequence comes from Candidatus Gastranaerophilales bacterium, assembly GCA_944324245.1. Taxonomy (GTDB): domain Bacteria; phylum Cyanobacteriota; class Vampirovibrionia; order Gastranaerophilales; family Gastranaerophilaceae; genus Limenecus. The sequence continues at coordinate 19,299 of CALUVO010000107.1, forward strand.
TATGGCAAGCAAAAATAAAGATTAGATTTATGGGTAAGGCTAAAAAAAGAAGTTTTAGGAAAAGTATAAACACCGGTGAAATTGCAGCCGGATTGCCTGACAGTGTGTCAAGGAATGAAGCCATAACTTTTGCTGCTGCAAATATAAAGAAAAAAGATTACGGTTCACAGACAAGAGATATAATTTCACTTTTTGGAATAACTGCAGAAGAACTTGCTGAAGCCGGAGCATCATATGAGGATCTGGTTGCACTAAAGTCTGTTTTGAGTTAGAGCTGTAAAAGCACCGTCAATTATCAAATGTGTGATACAAATCCCCATCCCAAATTATATTTCTTTTTATAACCTTTGCCGGATTTCCTGCAACTGCAGTATATTCTTCGTCAAAAGATTTCGTTACAACTGAACCGATACCAACAACCGTATTCGGAGCTAATCTTGTATTTTTGGTAATTTTAACATTTTCTCCAATCCAGCAATGTTCGCCAATCTCTGTTGGACCGGTCATATTGTTTATACGCTGTTTTGTTTCTTTATCAAAAATAGCATGCCCGTCAGTAGGCCATATGGATATATTGTTTGAAAACAAGCAATTATCTTTTATAATTAATTGAGCATTTGATTCATTGAGGTTTGCAGTTACTCCGAATGTTCTTATATTATCTCCTAATATAACTTTTTGATTATCTCCGCAACAGATATGTATATTTAAGCCTGTGTAATTTGAGTTTCTTCCTATAATAATTGTTGAGTTATTTGCACTTACAGAAATACTTGAGTTAAGAAATTTTGAAGAACCGTCAATTTGTATAGTGTTATTATTCCCTTTTATTTTTATTGACAATCCTGACACAGAATTTCTATTTTTATTTTTTTGAGAAAAAATTATTAATTTATTATTTTTACCTTGAATTATAGCGTCAGTTATTCTTTTAGCTCTTCTTTGCTCAGAATCCCAAACCCATATCCACATAATTTTATTAATAAATTTATTCCATTCGGATATTATACTCATTGTTCTTCTATATTTCTAAATAACTGTTTGTATATACTTTTTTGTTTAACAAAATTTGTGCAGTTTTGATGATTTTGACCTGCTCGGAATCATTCTTGTCATAATCAACAGATTCTATTTCTTCAAAATTCTGCATCATATTATACAGCGAAATATATGTGCTGTCGTATGATTTCTCCTCTTTAAGATTTTCTATAACTTTATTTATTCTCAATAATTCATCGTCAAACGAATCAACTATAGCGCTGTCAAGTCCGCAGCCCATAGCCAGCACCATAAAAACTCTGTTGATTAAATGTCGCAACTCTTTTGGACACCCGTTAGAAACATTGGACAGTCCTACAGTGGTCATAACAGCGGGTTCAAAGCTTTCTTTGAGCATTCTGATTGTGTTCAACGCTTCCGGAGCCTGTGATTGATCCACACATACAGGAAGAATAAGAGGGTCAAAGTAGAGTTTATTATTAGGTATATTCTTTGATTCTGTCGTAGAGGTTATCTCAAAGGCAAGTTCAAGTCTTTTGTCTGATTCTTTGGGTATACCCAGTTCGCTGTTCATAGTAAGCGCAATTAAATTGCATCCATATTTGGCAGCTATATCAGTTACTTTGTCTAATCTCTCTTCATCCGCATTTGTACTGTTTATAATCCAGTCATGTGGATTTTTTGCAAGACTAAGACCTTTTTCAATCTCATTAGCATTTGTGCTGTCCAGTGAGAGCGGAATACCGGTCATATCATTTGCTATATTTACAAGCCATTCCATTGTGCCTGCAAATGCACCTCGTGCAGGACCGATATTAAGGTCTATCCAGTCAGGATTTGTTTGTATCTGTTTAGAGATCAGATTTCTTATAAAAGTTTCGTCTCTATTTAAGACCGCTTCTTTCGTAGATTTTGATATTATATGTAGATTCTCTGATATAAGTTTCATTTTAATGTTTCCTTTTTTTAAAGATTACTCAAAATTCTGCCGGTTGCATATTCTTTATTTAGTGTATAAAAATGTATTCCTTTTACTCCTGAATCAATAAGCTCCCTGCATTGGTTTGTTGCAAATTCTATACCTGTTTGTTTTATATAATCTTTATCGTCTTTATGATTGTCCAGTTTTTCATAAAAATCTGCCGGTATATCAACTTTGCAAAGCGAAGTCATTTTCTCTAAAGTTTTAAAATTGGTAACAGGCAAAATCCCGGGAATAATTGGTATATCTATGCCAATTTTTTGACATTTTTCGCAGAAATTAAAATAGTGATTGTTGTTAAAAAACAACTGTGTATATATAACATCAGCGCCTTTCTCAACTTTAACTTTAAGGTATTCTATATCTTTTTCAAGAGATTCCGCTTCTCTGTGACCTTCTGGATAACCTGCTACTGCTGCTGATAAGGAACTTTCTTTCTTTATGTATTCAACAAGTTCTGATGCATATTTAAAATCGTGGCATATTTCCTGATTTTGAGGCATATCTCCTCTTAAAGCAAGGATATTTTCAATTCCGTGCTGTTCAAGAGTGTTTAAATAATTTTTTATATTTTTTTCACTTGTTGAAACACAGGTAAAATGAGGCATTGGGGTGGTTTTTAAATCAGATTTAATTCTTTTTATAATTTCAACTGACTCAGTCTGATTTGACCCTCCGGCACCGTATGTGACGGAAATAACAGAAGGGTTAAATTTCATAAGTTTTTCAAGTTCAACAAAAAGCTGTTCTAATTTCTGCCCGTCAATGTCGTCTTTTGGCGGAAAGACTTCGTAGGATATGACCGGTTTGCTGTTTACTGAATAAATTTCTTTTAATTTCAACTTTTTTCCTCACTACTTATTAATTGAAAAATAAACATCTTTTAAACGTTTCTTGCTTACATGCGTGTATATTTGTGTTGTAGAAACATCACTGTGGCCTAAAAGCTCCTGTACTACTCTCAAATCTGCACCGTTTTCCAGCATGTGAGTTGCAAAACTGTGTCTTAGTGTATGCGGTGAAATATGTTTTTTCAGTATTTCTCCCTGCTTACTTATAAAAACATAAACATCCTGTCTTGTCACAAAATGCCCGTTATTTTTTATAAGAAAATGTTTTGTATCGAGCTTGTATTTTTTTATTAAGATGTCCCTGTGTTTCAGGTACTTTTTTATGGCTTTTTTTGCTTTTTCACCGATTGGTATAATTCTTTCTTTTGACCCCTTACCTGTACATCTTACGTATTTTGATGAAAGTTCAATATTATTCAGCACAAGGTTCACAAGCTCTGAAACCCGTAGTCCTGCACCGTAAAGTAATTCCAGTGTTACAGATTCCGTTTCATCAAGATGGCTTGCGAGAATTTTATTTATTTCGGCTACAGTCATTACTTTTGGAAGCTTTTTTGTAAGCTTTGGCAGTTCTATCCCTGTTGACGGATCATTATTTATAATTTCATTAGCATTCAGCCATTTGAACCAGCCCCGTATTGCAGCGAGTTTTCTGGTTATGCTTGTCGGGGAATAATTTTTGTCATGGAGTTGTTTTATAAAATAGTTTATGTGGGTGCGTTTTATTTTTTCAAAGTCATCAATATTATCAAGATTCAAAATATAATTACAAAAGTCCGATAAATCGCGTCTGTATGCATCGATTGTGTTTTGAGCCAACCCTCTTTCGGCTTGCAGATATTCAAGATATTCAGCTATATACTGTATAAGCATACAGTTATTATACAACTTTTTTTATTAATGATATTCAATCAGATTACCTATAAAAAACAATTTATATAGCAAATTTCACCCAAAATTTTTAAAACCGCGTAATTCTTGTATATGTAACGTAAGCTGGAAACAGAATTCCATATCGTCAACTGACTCCGAGTACTTCTTAGATTATTGACGTTCACAAGGTCAAGTACTTCATTTCAAATTTTTATTCTAAAAATTTTCCATTTCGTTTACCTTGTTCACATGGCTGTTCGATCTCTTCGTTCGACTCTACAGCCGCTCTTTCACTGTTTACAAATCAATAATTCAAAGAAAAACTATTGATAATTTCGTGAAGCCATTTTGCACGGAGTCCATGGCATGCAGAAAGGATTAAGTATCGTTTGCGATAAATCTATATCATTAGACACCATCTTTTATTCTGATATTTTTTTAAATTTCTTATAAAACTCTTCTTTTTCTCTGACAAACAATAAGTCAGGATAGCCGTCTCTTTTATACAGAACCATTATCTGATTGTCATTTGCGTTTGTACAGTTTTTTACATCGTCTCTTATCATATAGTAAGTATCACCTGTTTTTAGGTGTTTAAATTTTGAAACCATTATAAATCTAATGCCTCCAGCACTTCATCTATATGCCCTTTTACTTTAACCTTGCGCCATTCTTTTATTACATCTCCTTTTTCATCTATAAGGAATGTTGAACGGATTATTCCCATATATTTTCTTCCGTACATAGATTTTTCTCCCCAGACGCCGAACGCTTCGGCAAGAAGACGCTCTGAATCAGATAGCAGCGGAAAATTAATACCTTGTTTTTCCTTAAATGATTTGTGACTTTTTATACTGTCAGGGCTGACTCCTATGACCTGTGCTTTTGAGCTCCATCTGTTTTTATTTTCTCTAAAGTCACAGGCTTCCTGTGTACAGCCAGAAGTGTTATCCTTAGGATAAAAATATAATACTGTTGTTTTGCCGGTCAGGTCTGATATTTTGTATTCTTTTTCTTCTCCGTTTTCATCTATTCCTGATAAAGATATATTTAGTTCTTTTATATTCATAATTGCTCCAATCTTATAAATAAAATTCTCATATTGTTGTGATGTTTACCATTTTCCCCAATGCATTTTTTGTTGAGCAGTATATTCTATTTGCCCGACAAAAGGCTTGTTATCGGCAGGATAGCCAAGACCTATATAACAGGGCAAGAGGTAATCTTCCGGCGCTTTTACTGTTTTTGCGACATTTAAACCTTCTTCGCCTACCGGAATTCTCATAGAACAGGCTAAGCCTTCAGCCGATGCTGCAAGAAAAATATTTTCTATAACACACCATATAGAACTAATCGGATTAAGTGAGCTTACAGATGTTGGATTCATTACGCCTGAATTCGATTTAAAAAACGGTAAAATTATGTGTGAGGCATTGTATAACATTGAATACTGCCTTGGCATCGCAATTGCATACATTTTCTGCTGCAGTGTTCCATCAACAAGAATCTGCTTTAATATCTCAAGCTGGGGTTCAACACCTTTTTTTATAAATTGAAGAACTTTTTCTTTGTCTTTTTTATCCTGGATTATAACGAATTCCCAATTTCTTAAATGGTCATGAGTTGGCGCTTGTATACCTGCGTTTATAATTTTTTCTAAAATATCGTCAGGTACAATCTGTTCTTTAAAGTCGCGAACAATTTTTCTTTTGTATATAGCCTCATACAAGTCCATTAGATAAACTCCTTTTTATTTTTAGCATAATTATATAATAAATAATGATGATTTGCGTACATATACGAGTGAGAGGCAAGGAGCTATAAAAAGAAAACAAGCGGACGACGGGACTCGCAACGGCAATCTAGGCGAAGAATGAGCCTTAGAGAGCCGGAGTGCTGGCGATTTGCAAAGCAAATCGAACACGTAAACCGTAGATGTAGCAAACTTGT
>CALUVO010000108.1 GCA_944324245.1 Candidatus Gastranaerophilales bacterium
CGAACAGCCATGTGAACAAGGACAACGAAATGGAAAATTTTTAGAATAAAAATTTGAAATGAAGTACTTGACCTTGTGAACGCCAATAATCCAAGACATACCCGGAGTCAGTTGACGATATGAAAATTGATTAAAAATCAAACATTTAGAGTAGGGAGATAAATAGACTTTTTATACATAAAATGATATATCTATATATGATTATTTATAAAGATAAGAGAGGCTTTAAAATGTTGCAATCTGATATAAATCAAAATAACAATAAAAAAATAATTATTATTTTAATATGCTTTGTTTTTATCGCTACTATATTTGTAAATAAAAATATTCAAAATAAAAAAAGAATTTCTCAAGGCGGAGTTTACGCTGTTTCAGCTGCTTTAGGACATAAAGTTCAACACAGAGTTATAAAGCTTCCTTCCAACAACGCACAGTATTTGTCTTCTTCAAAAGAATACGGTGCAGCATATAATGCGGGAAAAATTCTAGTTATTTATCCTTATCCGGACGCTAATTCTCCATTTTCAAAAGTATTTTCTCAAGAGTTTGACAAAATATTAGAAAACCCTAAATATACATCTTTTTACGAGTTTGCAACATTTCCGCAAAATCCCAACAACCAGTTTTTTATGACCTGTCACTCTATATGTTTTGTAAATCCTAAAAAAGAAGAACTGTTATATATAACTCGTACAGGCAATGAAGCTGGCAAAATGCTGCCAATGATACTCGATGAATTGATGAAATGGTAGTTATTGAATACTTTTAAAATATTTAATAGTTGTTTCCAGTCCGTCTTTTATACTGACTTTTGGCTCCCAACCAAGCTCCGCTTTTGCGATAGAAATATCAGGCTTGCGTTTTACTGGATCATCACTGGGCAGCGGCAAAAAACTAAGTTTTGACTTTGAGCCGGTAAGTTCCAAAACTTTTTGTGCCAAATCTAAAACAGTACGTTCTGATGGATTTCCAAGATTCACAGGACCTGTAAATCCGTTTTTGTTATTCATCATGAGGATAATGCCTTCCACAAGATCATCAACATAGCAAAAGCTTCTTGTCTGTGAACCGTCACCGTATATGGTTATATCTTCACCTTTTAGTGCTTGCATTATGCAGTTAGATACAACTCGTCCGTCTTTGGGATCCATATTTGGACCATATGTGTTAAAAATTCTTATAATTCTGATATCAACACCATACTGTCTGTGGTAATCACACACCAATGTTTCGGCTGCACGTTTTCCTTCATCATAGCAGCTTCTTATCCCTATTGGATTAACATTTCCCCAGTAGGTTTCTTTTTGAGGGTGAACAAGGGGATTCCCGTATACTTCCGATGTCGACGCCTGCAGAATAGTTGCATTATATTTTTTGGCAATCTCCAGCATATTAATTATACCTAATACGGAAGTTTTCATTGTTTTAACAGAATCATATTGATAATGAGGAGGACTTGCAGGACATGCCAGATTGTAAATCTGGTCTGCCTTTATATCTATCGGCTCAACAATATCGTGTTCAATCAGCTCAAAATTAGGATTTGATATCATATCTGCTATATGCCTTTTTAAGCCTGTGAAAAAGTTATCAAGACAAATTACATAATTGCCTTCATCCAGCAATCGTCTGCACAAATGATTCCCGATAAATCCTGCTCCGCCTGTTACCAAAATTGTTTTCATTGTTGAATCCCTACCTCTTTTCTTTCATAATTTTATCATAAGAAAAATTTAGAGGATATATTTTATGAAAGTTTTAATAATCGGAGGAGGAGCATGCGGAGCAAGCGCTGCAGCAAGATTAAGAAGATTGGATGATAGTGCTCAAATAACAATTTTAGAAAAAACACAGGAAATTTCCATAGCAAACTGCGGGCTGCCTTATTACTGTTCAGATGTAATTGACAGTGAAGAAAAAATGCATGTTTCAAGTGTTCAAAAATTTAAAAACTTGCTAAATGTTGATATAAAAATGGGTTCAGAAGTTACAAATATAGACAGAAAATTAAAAACAGTAACTATAAACGGCACTGATACAATACCGTATGATAAACTTGTACTCGCTCCGGGAGCAAGTCCTTTTATTCCACAAATAGAAGGCATAAATAACCCCAAAGTGTTTACAGTCAGAATGCTTCAGGATGCTGAAAAAATAAAAGCCCGGATAAAAAATACAGGTATAAAAAATGCCGTAGTAATCGGAGGCGGTTTTATTGGTATAGAAATGGCAGAAAATTTTGCGCAAATTGAGGGAATCAAAACAACTCTGATAGAGCAGGCATCTCACATTCTGCCGCCAGTAGACAAAGAAACAGCAGCACTCGCACAGAATGAAATAAGAAAACATAAAGTAGAACTTGTACTCTCAGACGGAGTAAAACAACTCACAAATGATGAAATTATATTAAATTCAGGAAGAAAAATTCCTTATGATATAGCAATTCTTTCCATCGGCGTAAAACCCGAGACAACACTTGCAAAATCTTGCGGGCTTGAAATCGGTAAAACCGGCGGAATTAAGGTTAATGAATATATGCAGACATCTGACCCGGATATTTATGCAGGCGGAGACAGTGTAGAAGTTCAGGATTTTGTAACAAATGACAGTGTCCTTATTCCTCTTGCAGGGCCGGCAAACAGACAGGGAAGAATTATTGCTGATAATATTGCAGGATACAAGTCCGTTTACAAAAAAACTATAGGTTCTGCTGTAGTAAAAGTATTTGACCTGACTATCGCCTGTGCGGGTAACAGCGAAGAAATGCTTATCAAAAAGAATATTCCGTACTGGAAAACATTTACTTACGGCTTTTCTCACGCAAATTATTACCCCGGTGCAACAAGAACAATGTACAAACTTCTTTTTAATAATGAAGGAGATATACTGGGAATTCAGGCAGCAGGATATGAAGGTGTTGAAAAAAGGGTGGATGTGATTGCAGTATCAATGAGAAACGGCTTAAAAGTATGGGATTTAATCGATTCCGAGCTTTGTTACGCACCTCCTTATTCTTCTGCCAAAGACCCTGTAAATATACTTGGTATGCATGCGGACAATATACTGAAAGGTTTTGTAAAACCTGCATATTTTGAAGATATAAAAGACTCGATTCTTATTGATATTCGTTCGCAGGCAGAGTTTGAAAATGAAACTATTGACGGTGCAATAAATATCTTTACACCGGAATTGAGAACAAAATATACGGAACTTCCTAAAGATAAAAAGATTGTACTATTCTGCAACACAGGTTTTCAGAGTTATGTTGCCTCAAGAATACTTATACAACGGGGTTTTAATAATGTGTACAGTCTGACAGGCGGTATCACTCTGTATAAGGAACTAGTTAAAAATGAAAAAGCTTTGCACAGCCAAACAGCAAATGTATAGCAAAATATTTTTTGTTTAGATTTTGTGTCTGGTATGAAAATAAATAACACATTAAATTCATATCAGGAACAATTTTATAAAAACAGCAATACTTCTTTTAAGGGGTTAACTGCCAAATTATCAAAATCTGTTTATGATAAGGAAGAGGTTTTTGAACTATATAAAAAATATGCATCAAAATCCCATGGTAAAATAGGCCGGCTGCCTTCCAAATGGATATATTCAATACCCTTTGAAAAACGACCTGAAACAATAAAAGAAATATTCATAAACTTTGGTAAAATTTGTGCAGGCCTAAGAGATAAAAAGAACAGTTTAACAGCAAAAATACGTGCAAGCATCGAACTAACCAAGCTTTTTCAAAAAGCAGGAGTTCTGAAAAAATGGCAGATGGCAAAAATAAAGTATATAAACAGCGGAAGCTACGGCGATGTTTATAAAATTAATATGAAAGGTGAAAGTTTTGCATTAAAAATTTACGAACACTTTATGCTTACCGGCTGGAATATACATAAAAACAACGGCAATTTCTTTGAGCAGCCGCTTGCACAATATATGAAAGGAAAAATTCCCCAAAAAAATAACAACTGGTTTGAGTTCTATTTTGGTGATTTAGAAAACGGCATAATGGTTTCTAAATTTGAAAAACACAAAGAAAAATTTACTGGCAAACCTTTTGTCACTGAAAAAATCGGTATTTTAATAAGTCAACCTGAACAATATAACTTTAAAAATAATGTTAACGGAATAATTGTAGATAACGGTTGTGTTGATATTATGCCTCAAGCTAAGAATAAAACTCTGCGATATATTTATTCAAAAGCCATAAGAAACCCGTCTTTGCCTCAAAAAATTCTGGAAGAAACATTAAAATGGAAACCTTCTCAGATTTATAACGAAAGATTAAAAAGCGTTTTTAGCATATTGCAGACACTTCCTGAGGAAAATGCAGCAAAATGTCTTAATTTATTACTGCCTGCTGCAGATAAGGAGGTCTCTTTATATATAGCTAATAACATATATTTTGCTCCATTTAATCAAAGAAAAAATATTTTTTACAGCTTATACAAAAAGAATGATAAAGATATTGATACTGCTCTTGCAAAGAAACTCGAATGTATGGAAGTAATGATTACAAAAGATTCACAATATGTACAGGCTCTTTTAAAACGCAATAACAATGAAATAAACCAAATTATCGGGGAATTGTATTGATCTCTTTTTCTTCTGACAAATTTAAACCAAGTGCATTTGTTTGTTTCAACTGTTTTTCTTTATGCATTTGCAAAAACTTTTGATAACACATATTTGTAACAACACAATCTTTCAAGCCTCTATGCATACCATCTGTATTAAAATTAAAATGCTGTGCAATAATTCCAAGTTTGTGACTTTTTAGCTGCGGCAAAAACATTCTTGATAGTTTCAATGTATCTATATAATCATTATCAAACCCCGTATCAAAACATAACTGTTTGTTTCTGTTTATAAAACTTATATCAAAAGTGATATTATGTCCTACAACCATATCATCTGCAACAAAATCTACAAAACGACCAAGAACATCAGGAAGCCTTGGTGCTTCATTCATCATTTTAAAAGTAATTCCTGTCAAATATGAAATATAAGGAGAAACATAACATTCAGGATTAACAAGTTCAGAAAATTCATCAACAACTTTATTGTCATTAACCCGTAAAGCACTCAATTCTATAATAGTATCTTTTTGTGCACTGAGCCCCGTTGTTTCTATATCAAGAACAACATAACTCTCGGGATATATTTTTAAGCTTTGTTCTTTTCCTGCCACAATAAAGCCTCCACTTTAATCATAGTATATTTATTTAGATAAAAAAATATTTATTACAAGCATTTTGTAACAATATTTAAATTAACTTAAATTTTATATTGCACTAAAAAAGAGCCCGAATGCTCTTTTTCTAAATGGAGGAGGATTTAGTCTGTACAGTATTTTTCTCTGAATTTTACCCACCAGAAATAAATCTTAAATAAAGACTAGAAACTTGTACTAAATTTGGTACATCGTAATTATGTTGTCACAATAATCACTTTTGACACCAAAGTAACTAAAGGAACAGATAATGCTCAACAAAAAACATATAGGATCAAATTTCGATAGTTTTCTTGAAAAAGAAGAAATTCTTCAAAAGTCAGAAGCTGCTGCTATTAAAAGAGTTATTGCATATGAATTGCAGTAGAAAATGATTGCTGACAACATTTCCGTTAATAGTCTTGCAAAAGAACTAGAAACATCAAGAACCGCTATTTGCCGTATTCTTGACCCTGAAAACACTTCAATCACATTGAACATTATTGAAAAAGTCGCGAAATACTTAGGCAAACGTATAATCTTATCTTTTGCTTAACTCTTTATATCGTTTAATTGCAACATCCAGCTCTTTTGGCAGTGTCTTTTGAGTTCTCTTAATAAAAGCGTGTAATAACACCATTGTATCTTCTTTAACATCCGTATATGTTACAGCTCTTTTAAGTTTTTAATTACACGGAATTAACAGTGAAAAAACAGGGAAAACTTTCAATATAAAAATAAATAAAACACAATAATTCAAAAAAATTATTGTGTGTCGTAACTTTATGCAGTTTTTCATGCTATTATAAACTCAATAGGAGTCATAAATGGCGGAAGTAAAGCAACGTGCAGCAGCTAAAAAATTTGTTGAAGACTGGATAGGAAAAGGCTATGAAAAAGGTGAAAGCCAAAAGTTCTGGCTTCAACTTTTAAGGGAAGTTTTGGGTGTTGAAAACCCTGGGCAATTCATTTTTTTCGAAGATCAAGTTCACCTCGACCATACGAGTTTTATCGATGCAAGAATTCCTTCGACAAAGGTATTAATTGAACAAAAAAGCTCTGATAAAGATTTATATAAAGCAATTAAACAATCTGACGGCAGTTTGCTAAATCCATTTCAGCAGGCAAAAAGATATATAACAGAATTGCCACTGTCCCAACATCCCCGCTGGGTTGTTACTTGTAACTTCCAAAAATTCTGCGTTTATGATATGGAACGTCC
>CALUVO010000109.1 GCA_944324245.1 Candidatus Gastranaerophilales bacterium
ATTAACTCTAAGTTTGTAAGATACTGCACTTCGTAAGGACAGTCTCACACAAAATTTTTAAGATCCTGAAACAAGTTCAGGATGACAAAAATTTTGGTTCGCTTTGTCAAACAAGTTCAGCATGACAAAACAGATTAAGAGACTCGAACTTCTGAAACCGCAGATAATTAAAGGCTTTAGCCTGTTTTTGAAAATTTTGGGTTTTATTCTTTTTTGCCGCCAATACTTTAAATATGCATAAAAAGAGCCTTTTAGACTCTCTTTTAGAAAAAATGGGCGTGAAGAGACTCGAACTCCCACGCTTGCGCACTAGTTCCTAAGACTAGCGTGTCTACCATTCCACCACACGCCCACAATATTTAATTATCAAATGCGTATCTACCCCTCTCGTGAAGTGACATTTAGTCACTTCTCTCGGCAGAGTACCACACACCAACAATATTTGATTTTCAATGTATATAAATCTTATCGTATAAAGATTTTACGTCAATAGAGAATTTCATATCGTAAACTGACTCCGAGTACTGCTCGGAGTCAGTTTACGATATGAAATATAACTATTTTTGTCATCGAATTACGTAACATATACAAGTATGACGGATTTTTTATAGTATCTGTGGAATCTGCTATATAACTCCCTAATTTTAGTTTATTGTTACTTTTTGTTACTTTTAGCGCAAAAAATAAACTTGCCGTGCTTTTTATAATCGTAAGTTTTATAGGAATAAGTGTAATATGAAAATATCCCCGATTCACGGTTATGTTAATTTAGTTCAACCGCAAAAAAATAACAACACCAAAGAAAATACAGATACATTTGATAATGAAAATAAAAATTTTGTCCTGAGAGCAAAATTTAACGATTATATGCTATCCTTTGGAGCAAGAGTAGATAAGGGCCTGGAACGTTTTTATGACGTAAATAAAGACAGAATGCCGTATACTGTAAAAACTTATATTGATACATTGCCGGACAAAAAAAGACTGACTCCTTTGGACGCACAGAGAAATGCTTTTAAACAGTTAGAACAGACTGATAGTATTGACGAAATAAAAGAGTTATTTCCTGATGAAGTTCTTTTTAAAGAGCTTAAAAATCCTGAGGATACGAAGGCATCAAGAGGCATATTAAGAAGCTTAAAAGAAGATGATGAGCTGTTAAAACTTTCCGGAATAGGTGCATTAAAAGATAAAACAAATCTTACCGTATATCTTGTAAAAAAGATATTTTTGGAAGCAAAAACAATTGAAGAAATAAACAAAGATTTGGAAAACGATTTAGAACCTGATTTTAAAGCGGACTTCAAATTCAAAAATCCTGATTCGCCTTATATTTATCCCACTACCCTGAAGGCTCTTGGTATTAAGATGCCGATTTCTGAATATCAACAATCATTGAGATACACAAGGGATGGATATTCAGATATGGTGGGTGAGATTATTTCAAAAGCGCAGATTGAATTTTGGAATGCATTGACAAATGAAGAAAGAACCTCACGTGCAAAAAAATCCGTTGAAAATTTTGAAATCTGGTGGGATTCTCATACAAGAAATGAAAAACTTGATTTAATTGCACAAAAAGAGAGTATTCTTGAAATGTTAAAAGAATACAAAAAAACAAACCGTGCGAACTATAAAAAGATTACAGCAGAAAAAAAATCTCTGCAGGAACAAAGTCAAAAAAACGGAACCCATAGTCGTACAAAAGTTGGCTCTTCAGTTCTAAGTCAGGATGAATTGTTTAAGATATGGGCATCTAAAAATTTACAGATATTTGAAGAATCCCTCTCCGAAGCCGAAAGAGATACACTCCATCTAAAAAGAATGAACAGGCTGGCTCAAAGATGGAAAGAAATGTCTCCCGAAGAAAAAACTGAATTCATTTCAAAAATGAAATCAGGCGCTGAGCCGGCAAAATATACAATGATAGATGCCTGGAACCACAGTATTGACCTTATTCAACTTCTTTCCTCTTTTTTAAAGGAAAACCAAATTTATAAACCTGCTGATTTATTATATTCCACTCAAGAATTCAGTGAATTTCAGTCAAAAATCATGACAGAGTTCTGGCAGACTTATCCGGATTATGCACAAATACTCGGTGAAAAAGTTAAAGAATCAGGAGAAAAAGTAGAAGCCGCTATACAAAACGGTACTTTTGAAGAACTAAAAAAACAGATAATGCGTGACAAAAATCAAAGAATTAAGGAACTTGCAAAAAATAAAACCCAAACAGTTCCTCAAAATACAAATACACAGAATAAAACATCTGCATACAAAGATGAATTCAAAGCGGCTTATAATTTGCATATGTATGGAAAACCCAAATCACTTCCTAAAAATTTCTACAATGATATGTATGCAAAAGTTCTTGATATAATACCTGAAGATGCGGTAAAAGCGTGGACAAAGAGTCTTCTTGGCAAGCAGGTAACTGAAAAAGACAGGATATTAATAGCAAAATATGTAGCAAAAGAAATACCTGAGGTTGCCAGATACAACAGAGCTCTTGAAGCAGCAATGGCTGATACTATTTATGAATTGACGAAAAATCCCGATGCTTACAGATTGTCTAATTCAGATGTAAAAGTTGTCATGTTTCACTTTGAGCGTGGAGAAGATGCCTCCATTGTTTCTCATAAGACAGGCGAACAATTTGATTTTGAAATAATCAATAATAAAAGAATTAATCCCGAAAGAATAAATTACCTGTATGAAAACTACAAAAAAGATTTAACTGAAGACGAAATTAACAGGATTATACATACATATTTTACTACACTTCAAAACAGGCCTAAAGATATATCGATTAGAGAAATAGAAAAAATGCTTTCAGATTATTTGCAATCATATGGCAAATCTGTATTAATTCTTTTTTCAACGAAAAGCACCTACCCTGTGGAAGTAAAAGCAAAATTTAACGAAAAATTTCTTGCAAACATGCCTGATGAATTGAACAAATATATAAAACCAATCTTTAATACACAAGACGATATAGAAAGGGATAACAAATTAAGACGTGCTGTTTTTATGTATACAAGAAGGTTTGATTTCCTTCCTTCAGAGTTTAAAGATGTATATGCAGATGAAATGATGCTAGCCTTTAATAATGAGTCCCTTACATCTTCGTCTTTAGACAAATTTATACAAAGATGCTGTACTAAGAGAAAAGATACAGAATCAACAGTGGGTATAGCTGTAATTCCTAAACTGGATTTAACATTCAAAACACAATTAACAATGCTTGCTATGGAACAAGCGCTGGCAGATGTTTTATATGATGCCACAGGTAATGAAGAAGTTTATTCGCTGGAGCTTGAAAAGCTTTGCGATAATATTGAATTGTTTAACCTTGTAAAGAAATTTCCTATGACAAGCGAAAGAAAATATAGTGGACAAGATGGTAAAGAGATTTCTCTTATTGCTCATAAAAAGTTGAATCTGCACAAAATTAAACCACTTTATAACGAGTATCTTGATGAAATTAATCAATGGCTCTCAGAATGGGAAGACAGTGAAGATGATTTTTCTGAAGATATTTTGTATATTTTAAATCCCCAGGAAAACAATCCACAAAGAGATATAAATACAGCAAAAAGAATGGCAAGATACGGTCTTAATCCGCCAGAATTTACAATATACCCTAACCGGTAATCCCAGGGACTTATAAAAAAGCCCTGCGCCGTTACGGCATCAGGGCCTAAGTAGTATATTACTCAAGTTTTGTCTCTCGAAGTATATAATACAATAACAATATTTTATTTATATGACTCTTGAGGGTTATTTTATCAAGGATTCTGGGTGTTATTATCGTTATGGATTAAGATATAATTAAAAATATGTTTAAATTTGCAAAATACTTTTTTATAGTCTTTTTGATAACGGCTATTTTGCCGCTTATTTTGATGTTTGCATGGAATAATTCACAAATGGAGCATTTTCACAGTATTATGATGAAAAACGGGCTCAACAATGTTTACAACAAAATGGAGCATACAATAAAAAACAATTTGAAAGCACAGGAAGGTGATGTCCTGAAAAAAATGTACTTTATGGACAGAGATAATTATGGTATCGAAAAAATCAAAAGCATATTAAAGGATTACAATGTTGAGATTACAAAAAATACTGACGAAGAATCAAATTCCCCGTATTCTTATTACGAAATGAAAAATAATAATCTTTATATGGTTACAATATTGCCATACAAAGGCAGCGGCAGTTTAAAAATTTCTCAAAAAGTTGACTTCCCGCAGCTTCATCCGTCAGGACCGTTCAAGGTTAAAGTTTATTCGGCAAATAAACAAGAAATTTATGAATACAATTCTCCTGAGTATATCAATTTTTTAAAGAAAAAAGACTCTGATATTTTTCTTCGTTTTGCGGACAAATTTTTTAAACTTGCACCATCCGGTTCTTTCAGCAAAATTATTGAAATAAAAAATAATAAAAACACAGTAATTGCAAAGGTTATACTATCTGTAGAAGCAAGACCTTTTAAAGGTAAGATTGACAATATTCTTACGGGTTTGATTATTTTGATAGTCGGTATAATTTCGAGTTTTGTAATAGGTTTGATAATTAAAAGATTCTTTATTGCACCGATTATGGCATTGTCAGGGGCATCATCACGGATTAAAAAAGGAGATTTTTCCTGCAGGCTAAATGCTGATTCCAAAATTGAATTGATTAGAAGCCTTTACAACAGCTTTAACGATATGGCGCAAAATCTCGATACAAAAGAGAAACTGAGAGAAAGTTTTATCTCAAACCTTACACATGATTTGAGAACCCCTCTTGTATCACAATCTCAATCACTTGAATTTATTTCACAGAAATTTAAAGAAATCGGGCTGGAAAATGAATATGAACTTGCGGAAAGTCTTGCCAAAAACAATGAGCACCTTTTAAAAATGGTAAATCTTATTCTGGAATCTTACAGTTTTGATTCTTCTAAATTAAAACTAAAAAAAGAACCTGTAGACCTGTACGAACTTATAGAAGATTGTGCAGAAAAATTAAAACCGCTTTTGACGGATAAAAGGATTGAATTTATAAATAATATCTATAAAGGCGGGACAAAAATCGATGCGGATTTGTTTCAGCTTACAAGAGTTTTTATAAATCTGTTTTCTAATTCAATAGAAAATACAAATGAAGGAAATTATATTAAAGTTGGTGCACATTTTGATGACAAATATGTTGCCGTTACCATAGAAGATAACGGCAACGGGATTGCTCCCGAGGATTTGAAGGTAATTTTTGACAAGTATTATTCTGGAAAAAGTTTGGAAAGAAAACTGGGTTCCGGATTTGGTCTCAGTGTCTGCAAAAATATTATTGCGATGCACGGCGGTGAAATCATTGTAGAAAGCGAGCTGAATAAATATACAAGATTCACAATAAAACTGCCTTTTGAATCTAAAATATGAGGATTTAATTTATGAAAATTCTTCTTGTTGAAGATTATCAACACACAAGAAAAACAACAGCATACGGATTAAAATCAAATATAAAAGATGCTGAAATTTTTGAATCCGATAACGGACTTGCTGCCGTTAATTTTGTAAAAAGCGGGAATATTCCGGATATAATTCTTATGGATATATCCATGCCTGTTATGAACGGTATAGACGCAGCAAGAGAAATAAAATCGGTTGCTCCTGAAACAAAAATCATTATGCTGACCTCTTTTAGTGAAGAAAAGCAGGTTATCGCATCTTTCAGCTCCGGCGCAAATGCCTACTGTCTGAAAAATATTAAACCTCAGGAACTTGTAAATGTAATAAATTCTGTACTAACCGGTGCAATGTGGATAGATCCGGCTATTGCTCAATATATACTGCAATTGTTTCAATCTGATACAATTAAAGATACAATAAAATTGCAAACAAACAATGATTTTGACCTTACTGCCAGAGAAAAAGATATACTAAAACTTGTTGCTTCTGGCAAGTCCAACAAGGAAATTGCTGATGAACTTGTTTTATCAATACACACAGTAAAAAATCATTTAAAAAATATATTACAAAAGCTGTGTGTAGAAGACAGAACACAGGCTGCGATTCTCGCTATTAAAGAAAATCTTGTCTAAAGTCTAAAACAGGAAATTTTGTTCTAATTTAGCCCTGCGGGGTCATCAAATTCAAATATATCCTGTCTATAATAAAAATGTTGGAAGACCGAACCAAGCAAAAGCTGTGGTTTATGTACACACTTTGTAACCACAGAAAGAAAGGCTGTTTATCCCTGAAACAGCCTTTTATTTATTTGTTTTATTTAATCTTTTTCAAAGAAGAAAGGAAGTTAAAGTTCTGTACATCACCGTCAACCTTGGTTAAAAATACCTGACAGTCTTTTTCGTCAGCTTCCAAAGGCGGCAATTGTTCCAACTCCAGTGCATAATAGTTTGTTTCGGTAGATGAGCCCAGTGTCATCTTGTTAGCAAGACTGTTTAGGGAGATATTTCTTAAAAATCCTGCAAAACCTTTATGCTTGCTGCTGAACTTTGTATAAATTCTCAGTGTTGCATCCCCCGTTTCAAGATCGTATTTGCCTACGATAAAAGCACTCAATTGAGGTGCAGAAGATTTAATCATTATTTTTTCAGCAACATTATTTTTTATTAGAAGGTCGCCGTTAATCTTTTTAAATTTTCCTTCAGGAACATTCACCAGATCGATTATTGTAGAAGGGCTTATCATTGCTAAAGGATTTCTGAAAAATGCGGCGAAATTGAGCGCATACTGAACCAGTCCCACTTTTTGGATTGTACCGTCTTCGACTTCGAAAAGGATTCTGCCGTTCAATTTCAGAGTGTCATCTGTATAAATATCAATCAATCCTTTTGCTTTACCCGAGATTTCTTTCTTTAAGGCAAGCAGAGTAGTGGCTATCAAGTCAGAATTTATGTCTTTAACACCAAGAGTCAGGTTGTATTTGTGATTCATCAAGTCACAGTATACTTTTAAACTCGAAATACCTTCCGCAAAATCAAATCTGTTTGATTTAATCTGGAGAATGCCTTTGTTATCAAGTGTAAGATTTGCAAAGAGATTGCCGAAGTTAATTTCTTTGTAATTACCTTTTACAACGTGGAGTATGCATCTTTCCACAATTAAAAGACCTGTGTTAAATGTATAAGCATCATTATCATTTTCATCAGATGAATTTTTAACAGCAAGTGCCTCCGCATTTACTGCTTTATTATTTTGTGCGTTAACAGCTGCCGTATTCTGATTGTTCATAGACATTAGGATTTTTTCTACGTCTATATTATCAACTGTAAGATTTATGTCTTTAATCACAATCGGGAACACAAGTTCATTTTTTATATAGCCTTTAAAATCATATTCCGATCTTTTGAATCTTCCTGAAGCATTTAATTTTATAAGATTTCTGTCTGTTTTCATAGAAGCTTTTTTGACAGAAAGTCTCTGGCTCGGGATGAGAACCTTTTCCATCTCAAGATTTCCCATGAGTTTTGGAATATCATTAGGGAATACTACCTGCATATTGCCTGATATTGTTCCGTTTTTAAAGAGTTTTTGCCCTATTAAAACATTTAAAAATTCACTTGGCAGAGGTCTTGGTATATCAAAACCTATATTTTTCATTTTTAGTGTTGCAATATTCATATTGCCGTCTATTGTCAGTATAGGTTTTACATTTTTTGTTTCTTTGTTTAATTCTTTTGCAATGAAATATCTGATTGATTCAATATTCAGCATATTCCCGTCAAGATGCAAATCAGCAACAACAGCTCTGTCATAATTTACTGGGCTTAAAGATGCACCTTCTATCAGAATGTCTTTTCCTTTTGCAACTTTAAACATCATTGTCATATCAATTTTGTTGTATTTTGATTTGACTATGATTTTTGCACCGGAATCACCTGTAAGTGTAATTTTACATCCTGCAAGTTTTGACAGATAATTCTGGGTTAAATCATTTGTTGCAACACCGGTGATTTCTATATTTGTATCAACGGACTTTGTATAATCTTTTACCGTGCCGCCCAGAACAAAGCTGTTTCTTCTGTTTGTTCCGTACCAGCCTTTAAAGTCTGATAAAATAATATCATTTTTTGATATTTTAATAAGCCCGCTGTTTGCAACAACAGGCAGATTTGCCATAGGAATAATCTTTAAAGAACCGTTATTGAGTCTTACAACACCGTTTATGTCATTATTTATAAGACTGATTTTAAAATCAAATGAGCCTTTCATGTCTTTAAAAAATGCAAGCATTTCTGAGCCGTTTGGGACAACAAGGTCTGATTCCAAAAGCTCTACAGCATTTTTAACCGCAAAAGTTTTTGAATATACTGTCATTCCGACATTGTTGTCTCTGTCTGCATATGCGTCTATATAGACTTTTGAATCATTTATTCCGAGAAGTGCTTTTTCTATAAGCAGTTTTTTGTCTTTAATGCAGACTCTGTCTCTGTCATCAAGCGTAATTTTGATATTGTGTTTGCCTTTATTTATATCTATAGCAAGATTAAAGCGTACAAACTTCGGCTCTTTTTGTTTTGTAATAAGCATATTGGAGCCGTTTATTTTTACGTGCGTATCTTTATCAAGGTCATATAATATTTCACATTTTTTAAGACTCAAAAGTGAATCAAACCAGTACACTTTCCAGTCTGATTTTGTCTGTTCTTTTTTTGGCTCCTGTGGCGGTGCTAAAGCCATAAGCCCGTTTGTATCCGCAAAAATAGAATCAAGCGAAAGTTTCTTTAATATAATTCTGTGCTTCAGCACCTCTGCAAAAGACAGTTTTATATCAAATTTTTCCACCTTCAAAAGTTCTTTTTTGTCTTTTGAAAGAGCCATTTTGTCAAATTTAAAACCTATTTGAGGAGATAATTCCGTTTTTAAAACCGGTTTATCAAGAACAAGCTCAGCACCTGTTGATTCTTTTACAAAATCTTTTACAAAATTGATAACATGTTCATTAGAAACTGCTGCAGGCAAAATTTTCAGATAAGTTGTTATTGCCAGCAATACAATAATTGCAGCTATTAAAACCAGTATTGATAATGCTTTAAAAAAAACATATAAATTTTTCATTTCTTTAAATCCAACTAAATTCCTCTATAAAAAATTATAACATAATGCCTATCTTATGTTATCATTCTGTTATGAAAAAGATTTTTGTATTATTGGGTTTATTACTTGTTTTTCAATGCAGCGCAATAGCGGCTGAAAATGTGCAGCTCACAGGCAGTGTAAAAATGTCTGATTTGACTGTTTTTAATGAAGACGGCTTTTTCGGGCTCAAAGACAAACAGGGCAATGTTATAGTAGAACCCCAGTACAAAAAACTTATACGTGTGGGGACAACCTCGTGGATAGTACAGAAAAAAAACAGATTTGGTCTTATTGACTGCGAGGGCAATTACCTTGTAGAACCTAAATACAGGCATGTTGAAAGAGTGTTCGGCAAATATGCAAAATTCGGCAATGATAATGATTACGGTCTGTATGATGAAACAGGAAAAGCAATTATTCCGAATGAATACAGCTCTATTGACCCTTTGTACGGCAGAATGTTTTTGACCTGCAAAAAATACAAATACGGCATTATTGATTTTAACGGCAATGTCTTGCTGGACAATGTTTTTGAAGATATGTACATGCCTGATACAAAATCGCTCAGGGTGCAGTATGAGGGTGAATGGTACCAGATAGAAAAAAGTTCAAAAGACGATATTGAGCTTCCTGACAATGTAAAAAAAGTAATGATTAATGACAAGGAGTTTAAAGTAACCCACCTTGTTTCAAATTCCGGTGTATTGTCCGGCTATTACAGCCTTACGGTAATGGATTATATTTTAAAACTGTTGTCTTCATTGTCTCCGGCTTACGAGCAGACTATAGATGAGCTGATGTTGTCACAGGGTGCCGATACACTCGAAATTTATTTTAAATTCAGCTGGATTCCAAAATTTCCTTTTACATACGCAAAAAAATATTATCAAAACCTGAGAAACCCGAATAACGGTCCTCTGTCCGGTGTCAGAAACAGCTTGAGACGCCAGATAAAATAGCTTATTTATTCAAATAGCTTGCTTTTATAATATTGTTTTCTCTGTCATAGCCGGTAATAATAAATTCACTGCCTCTTTTGAGCAAGAATTCCTGTTCTCTCCAGCGCTGCCGGTCAATGTTAAATAGTCTGTCCAAATCAAGATATTTTGAACCCTCAGGCAGTGTAATTTCCATAATCGGATTGCCTGATGTGTTAAATCTCTTTGCCGTATCAATATTTTGTGTGGTTGATACAAAAGAATTGTCTCTGTATACAGCGCCTACAGTGGATAATATAGCTTTTTCACTGTCTGTGAGGTTATCCTGTAGTGCTCTGTAGACTACTGTCGGTTTCTCAATTCTGCCGGCTTTATTTTCTGAATTAAAGCAATTATCAATAGTGTTTATTACATTCCACAGATTTTCTTCTGATATCAAAGACCGGTATCTGTTGTGTCTGAGATATCCGTGAAGCGATTCCGGATGATATTTATATTCAAAGAGCGATTTCATTTCGTCCGGTGTATAAGTTTTTATAAGTTCACCGTTTTTATCATAAACATTTACTTCTTTTGTATTTGAATCAAGTGTATAGATTTCGTTTAATTCGCCGTTATCATTCCTGTAACAGGCTATATCGAGTTTTTCGTTATACAGGTTTTTCCATCCCGAAATTGCATCTCCTGCTTTTGCCCGTGCACAAATGCCGTCAGCATTTTTTTCAAAAAATCTGTATACGGTATACCCCTGCTCCTGAGCAATAGAATTGAGCAGTGCAAACAAGTCCCCCTCTGCCGCACCGGCTTTAGGATTTTGCATGTTTACAGCAGCACGCCCGAATGCACACCTCGATTCCGAAGAGTCATTTCGTGGTGTCGTAACTTCATTATGTACGGGTTTGCTTTCTTCAGTATGTGAAGAAGGTGTATTACTACCCGAATTTATATAACCTGTCCTGTTAACCTTCATATTGTAATAAAACAATTTTTTTAATTAAAAATTGCTTTTTTATACTTAAAGATTAACTTTTGTATATAATACTATTCTGCAAGAACCGGTGTTTCGACAATAAGTTTTTTTATTCTTCTGCCTTTTATTTCAACAACCTTTATTTTTAAATT
>CALUVO010000110.1 GCA_944324245.1 Candidatus Gastranaerophilales bacterium
CACCATTTTCTTGTGTAGCAGATAATAATCTTTCATCTGGACAATTTTTTTTGCAATAATCTTTAAAAATACTATCAAATCTCAATAATTGCCAAGATTTTTTTTCATTAAAAAGCATTTGTTCCAAGGCTTTTTTGAGCAGTTGTTTTTGTTCTAACAGATTTTCTAACAACTCTATCCCCTCATCCCAACAAGATAATACTTCCGCTATCTTTTCTTGCTCTTTTAGTGGTGGTGAAACTAATTTTATTTTAAAGAAATTATTATCATTTAAGTTCAATAAACCGTCATTTCGCACTCCACTATTTATATATTTGAAGAGTTCTTTGCCTTGTGCATTATTTTTAAATAATTGTTCATAAAAGTTATTGTTACAACGTTTTTTATCCAAAGCAAAACATATAAATACATTTGGCACGGCAACTTCTTCATCAAATGGTTGCAAATAAATACAACCTTGAGGGTATTTTAATGAATTACCTTTGTTATAAGCAAATGTTTTAGGTGGCAAACATGTATATTGAGCATATTGTTTTCCTGCTATATCTTTACCAAATTTTTTTGCCTGGGCAACAAATCCTTTTCCCGCCGATAAACTCATAGGTATTTTTTGTTTTGTACCAACTTTATCTTTTATTTCAGTAGCAATATTCCCTAGCTTAACTACTTCCCACTCTTCAGGAATCCAGCCAAGTTTTGTTTTTTTATATCCAATTTTATTTGCGTTTTTATCTGTCATTTTTCACCGTATTCTTAAATTCCGTCTCGTTTTTTACTATGCAATAATCCGCATTCTGTTGTAAAAATCTCAATGTTGCCATTATTTCACCTTATTTCAAACTTGTGAGTTTTTCTTAATAGTTCATTTTGAGCAATTTTATTGCTTTTTTGAACTATCCGGAATTTCCGGAAAGTTCATTTCAGTTATCCGGGATTCCCGGATAACTGATTTTATTTGACCTCAATTTGTTTTGCATTTTCAGTAGCAATGCGTAATCTATATTTTTCCATTTCTGCTTTTACTTTTTCTTCCATTTGTTTACGTGAAACTTTTCCTTTACCTTGCAAAATCTCAAAATCATTTATTTTTAATAGTTCATCAAGTTTTTTAACCCAATCAGCCATACTTATCTTACGTTCTCTTGCAATTTGAATATCCGCAAAGTCTAAAAACATTTTTGATATAAGTGTAAGTAATTTTAATTCATTTTCAAACAAATAATTTTTTGCAACTTTAGCTTCGTCAGTAGTAGGTTGTTGTCCTTTATAATGTATTCTTTTAATATTTTTGTTGCCCATTGTCTAAATTTTGTGGCGACAGATGAATTAACCCTATAACCTATGGAAATTATCATATCCAAATTATAGTAATCAACCTGATATATTTTGCCATCATTTGCAGTTGTTGCATTTTTTGCAACAACTTGGTTTTCCTGCAGTTCTTCGGTTTCAAAAATATTTTTAATATGTCTTGATATTGTAGATTTATTTTTACCAAATAATTGTGCAATTTGAGTTAATGATAGCCATAAAGTCTCATCTTCAAGATTTATATCTAACTTTAGGCTGCCATCTTCATTTTGATATACAACAATTTCTTTTTTATCCATTTATTCCAAGCTCCTGTAAGTATCCTTTCATCTTCGATTGGACGTCAGCTAACTGTTTTTCCAGATTTTCAATTTCTTTTTGAGTAGCTTGAATATCAATTTCCGCTTCTTCTTCAAAAGTATCAACATAGCGAGGAATATTTAAATTGTATTCATTCTCCTTAACTTCATCCAAGGTAGCAACATAAGAATATTTATCTATTGTTGAACGTTTTTTATAGGTATCAACAATCTTTTCAATGTCGCAGTTTCTTAAAATATTTTGATTTTTGCCTGACGCATATTCTCTGCTTGCATCTATAAACAGAATGTCTTTTGCTGTTCTATTCTTCTTAAAAATCAATATTGCCGCAGGAATGCCGGTGCCAAAAAATAAATTTTGAGGAAGCCCGATAACTGCATCCAGACAGTTGTCTTGCTCTATAAAATGCCGCCTTATTTTTCCTTCTGAACCTTCTCTAAATAATACTCCGTGAGGTACAACAACTCCGATTTTTCCCCCATCAGTAACAGCTGTTTCAATCATATGTGAGATAAATGCATAGTCGCCTCTGTTTTTGGGAGGAACGCCGCGCCAAAAACGATTGAATTTATCAGAAGATGCATTTTCTGCACCCCATTTATCAAGTGAAAACGGTGGATTTGCAACGACAACATCAAATTTCATCGTTGTATCGCCTTCAATTAGTTTAGGATTATTTAATGTATCACCCCACTCAATTCGAGCATTATCCTTGCTGTGCAAAAACATATTCATTTTACATAATGCCCAGGTGCTGCCATTGCTTTCCTGTCCATATAAAGAATAATTATCTGAGCCGACTTCATTTGCTGCTTTAATCAACAATGAACCGGAACCGCACGCCGGGTCACAAATCCTATCGCCGGCTTTAGGTTCTACCAGTTTTGATAATAAGATTGAAACCTCTGCCGGTGTATAAAACTCTCCACCCTTTTTGCCTGCTCCTGCCGCAAATTTAGCAATCAAGTATTCATAAACATTCCCGATAATATCAGCATTACCAACCTTAGACGGTCTTAAATCCAGCATCGGATTTGAAAAATCTTCTATCAAATTTTTGAGTCGAATATTTCTTTCCTTTGTTTCTCCGAGTTGCATGTCAGAATTAAAGTCAATATTACGGAATACGCCCTCAAGTTTTTCCTTGTTATCTTCTTCAATCTTTTCCAGTGCTTGATTTATAATCTGTCCTATTTGATTGTCATTTCTATGTACATATAGATAATCGTAAGTACAGGTTTCGTCTAATTTAAAGCGTTCTCTTTCCAAACGACGCTGAATTCTTTCTTCGTTATCACCAAACTCTTTTTTTAATTCTTCATATTTATCTTTCCATATATCGCTTATATATTTGATAAATAAGAATACTAAAATGTAATTTTTGTATTCTGAAGGGTCAACCACCCCTCTAAAAGTGTCGCATGCTTTCCATACAATATTATTTATTTCATCTTGATTGATTACTGCCATAGTTTATCTCCTAATATTTTTGTAATTCTTTTTCGATAATTGCGCGATATAATAAATTTTTGTTATCTGCAATTTTTATAGATAGTGCCATTTCTTGTTTAGCACATTCTTCTATATTAGAAATGAGTTTTTGATTCTTTTGTGGTATCAACGGAATCTCTAGTGATTCAAGCGTAGCTTTGCTGACGTTTGCAATAGTAACTCCTGTTGCTTGACCTGCACCTTTTGAAAAATGTCTTTTTGCTGCTGCACTATTTAGCCAAGAGCAGACATATTCCGGTAAAAAATTTTTATCAGTAACTCTTATAATGTGACACGAAGCTGTAACGGTTGTATTTGATGGAATACTATCTATTAGCACAGCAGTATTATTAAGCCCTTTTGCTTTAAATAAAATATCCCCGGGCATGATAATTTCTTCCGGTTTTATATCATTTAGCTGTATTTTTTTTAAATCCTCTTCTGAAATACGTACTATACCAGCAATAGAAATAGCATCCATATTTAGTAAGTTTAAATTCCCTTCTGCATTATAGGGAATCTTGCTTCTAAAAACATGCCCCGTTATAATGTTAGATATATTTTTAAAGTATTTGACCATGCTTTACTCTCAAAAAATTATAATCGTAAGTTACTATACTCACAATATACCGTGTCGAAGTAATATTTGTCAAGATTATTTTTTGTAGTAAGTTGTTATACTCATTATCTTGCTTAATCGTAATTCCCCTTAAACTCTTTCACTGAAAGGGTTGCGGTATATGCTTTTTTGTTAAGTTTGATTAAGTTTGTTTGATAGCTTGGAAATTTTGAGTGATAGACACGACGCGTTAAAGGAGGTCGCAAGGAAAAAATCTGATTAATAATTCCATTCCCAAAATATACTTTTCAATATGTCTTATGTATTCCAGAGTAAATAAAGCTTTTGCATTCTGTAGCTTTTGTTTAGTTTAGATATCCTGTATTGTTTACTTCGCAAAATATTTTTCAAAATATTCAAAAACGGATAAATCTCTGCTATTGAAGATGGTATATGGTTATCTATATCTTTTGAAAGTTTCTTCAGAAATTTTTTAGTAAATTCTAATAGTTCCTGATTAAAAATCTTCTGATTATGCTTTTTTCAAAGTATTTTTTATCCCACTCGTATTTCTTTTTCCAGTAAAACAAAGTCCTTCTGGGGATATTAAAAGCTTGAGAGATAATATCAATCGGTGTATTTCTTTCTATATACATAGTTATCGCTTGTTTATAAAATTTCATTTTTGTCATATTAAACCCTATTTGCACATTGAATTTTTAACACCATAGTAAGGATTATGTTTAATTAATCCTTGCTCAAACGCATATTTTAAAATGCTTCCAAGTAATGTCACACCATTGCTTGCGGTTTTGGATATGTATTTATCATTGCCTTGAATTATTGACGGCTTACCTACGCTTTGCTTCGGATACAAGTTCACACAACTCACTTCGTTTCGTTGGTTCATTTTGTAAAAACCTTTGCTCTCCATTTCGTTTTTCCTATCGTAAAATGGTTTGATTATTTTCGGACACCTCCGGCAGGTTGAAACCTAAACACAAAGCTGCTTTACGGGGTAAAATCATTTTAACCGTACAGGATTGAAATGTCTGGTTTAATACACTGAGCATTGCTTTCTATGCGATTTTAGATTATCCCACGTTCGTGGGTTCGTATGGTGCAAAAAAGAGGGCATTAGCCCTCTGGGCTTAGAGTTTTGCTCCTGTAGAGTTTGCTATACAGCAAACTCCTACGTCGCTGTCGTCCAGTTTCAAAATACCGGCAAAACTTCTCGTTTTGACCGGTATTTTTCACATCCGTATGCTTTTGAGTAAAAAAAAACGAGGCACAAGCCTCGTAATTTTTTTACTCAAAAGTTTTCTGGGTGAGGTGGGACTAAGCATCGCTTGCGATGCGATTTCAAATTATCCCACGTTCGTGGGTTCGAATTATGCAAAAAAGAGGGTTTACACCCTCTTTTCTATTAACTTTGGGTGAGGTGGGATTCGAACCCACGACCAATTGATTAAGAGTCAACTGCGCTACCACTGCGCCACTCACCCATGCACTATTTAATGTCGTTACCGCTTGCGCTACCTACCTCTCGAAAAACGATACTCAATCGTTTTTCTCGGCAGAGTGCCACTCACCCATGCACTATTTAATGTCGTTACCGCTTGCGCTACCTACCTCTCCTCGAAATGACATTTAGTCACTTTCTCGTCGGCAGAGTGCCACTCACCCAGATTAAAATATTCATTTGTCAATTTATTTGTGTCGGTAATTTTTATACGGCACGGAAATACAAGTATTTCCTTTGCCTACCTCTCGAAAAACAATACTTAATCGTTTTTCTCTTGGATTATTGGCGTTCACAAGGTTTGGCATTCCGTTTCGAATTTTTATTCTAAAAATTCTCAACTCCATCAACCTTGTTCACATGGCTGTTCGCTCACTTCGTTCGACTCTACAGCCGCACTTTCACTGTTTACAAATCAATAATACAAAGAAAATCTATTGATGATTTCGTGAAGCCATTTTGCACGTTTTGCCACAGCTCAACGGCAAAAGAAGGCAAATCCGCTCGGCAGAGTCCCACTCACCATTGCACTATTTTGTTGTCAATACAAGCAATATACTCATAGTACGACTATCATGCTTTTACGTCAAGGGAATAGAACTTTGCTCCATTCAAGTTTTTGCATTTTCTTGTAAGACTCGTAAGATTCTTCAAAACTTGTATATTTAAAACGTTTTCTTGTTGTCTTAAAAAGCTCATCTCGAAAATATTTTTTTATCTCTGCTGTTTCCTGAACAGCAATAATCACTACATCCGGTGAAAGTGTATGTATTTTTTGTGGAGCAATTGTATTATATCCGGCATCTTCGTCAAATACAGGCGTTTTTATATTTTCAAACTTTTTATCAGACACAGCAATAATATTAAGCCTTGATAAGTCATAGTTCTGCTTAATAAATTTAAAATATTGACCAGCGCCATATAATACAACTTTTTTATTTTTATATTTTTGAGATAATTTATCCAGCCTTTCTTCAAAATTTTGTAATCCATAATTATTAATCATAATTTGAGTATTTTGATTAATATTTTGTAAATCATTTATATCAAAAATAAAATTACTAAGTATATTAGCTTTAAAGAATCTATTTGTCTTATAATCAATACTTGCCCCAAAAAATTGATTCAAAATTAGAGAAAATAAATTTACAGCTGTTAAATTTTCCGGTACAATATCATATTTCTTATTAGGGAAGTATACGGAACAAAGCGTATTAAATTCACAATTTTTTGAAAAATGTAATCCATGATCACCGTGAATAATTATTACAGAATTTTGTTTCATATTCTGTTTTATTGTATCTATTATTTCCAATGTTTTTTTGTCTGTATATTTTAAATATGAAAAGTAGTTCTTGAAATCATTGCTTTCTTTTCTTGATAACGGGTTTCCTTTTTCGTCATACAATAATGGGCCATGCGGAGCAAGTATATGCATAAAATTGTATACGGGTTCGGTTTTATTACTTGTTTCACAAAAACTTTTATATTTTTCAAACTGCAGATTAAAAATCTTGAAAGACCGTTTTAGAGGTAACAGTAAAAATGAAAAAGCAGACGAAAAGCATAGTAAACGCAAATTTGCATTTATTCCTTTTATTAAGTCTTTATTGATATTTATTTGCGAATTTTCAACAGTTTTATTAAACATCGGATTTACTGTTATGTTAATTCTGTATTTCAGCTTTTCCAGCAATTTCCATAGTCTGTTATTACTGTAATATTTTTGATTTTTTGATTTTGGATAGTAATCATTTTCTTTTTTATGAAAAATATTGTGTAAATAATCCATATTTAATATAGATGGCATAGACAAATGTGTAATATTGTAATTGCTTTTAAAATTTTTTATATTATAAAACCCTCTTTTTTCGAGCTCATTAAAAAAATAATTGTCTCTGTATTCTTCCTTTTCATAGCCGACATGGCAATCCAGCACAATGTGATAAATATCCGGCAAGTTTTCTTCTTCAGAAATTTCCGGTATTTCATTTTCATCCAAAATTCCTTTTGCATTTTGTTTGGAGTTGTTCAACAGGTTGCCCAGCATTGTAATAGTAATAAACAAAGTAAAATAAAATATTATCTTTGAAAAAAGAAGCAGATTTACATCCTTAAAAATATAATATAAACCTAGGGCTGCTAATATATTAAACAAAAAGTAAAAAAGCAGAAATGGAATATATGTTTTGTCCTTTTCCCATAAAAAATTACTTGAACAGCGTAAATAAAGATTGTTGCCATAAAAAAGAAAATAAAATATTGTACAAAAAATAAATTCTGAAAGAAGTAAATTGTGCAAAACTATATTAAGCCCAAGACAACCAGAAACAACAATCAAAGAAATAATAGCGAGTGATTCAAAATAATGTTTTGTCTCAACCTCGGTTAAATTTTGAGCAAATATTGCATGTACAGGTATTGTACATAATAATATCGGATACATATAATAAATCATTTTTTCCTCATTAAATAAAGTATTCTTTCAGAATTTTTTATATTAATTTTTTCAAGTATTTCAAAATTTGTTCCGAAAACTGATTCAAAGTTTTCCGTATCATATTTGTCAAAAATATCCTCTCTTGAAGATAGCAAAATCTGCACTTTTGAATCAGTTTTCGGAACAAATTCTATTACCAGATACTTGCCTAATGTGCTGAAAAATTTGGCAATATTATCAAACGGCAAGTTGTTTGAAATAGCCAGATGATGTATTAATGCCAGCGCCATCACAACATCAGATTTAAATCTGGAACAAAAATCTGCACGTTCGTCATTCATAAATCCTATAGCAGGGCTCGGATTGTTAAAATCCTGCAAAAGAGGCAGTATATTTGTTTCTTTGTATTTTTTTACATGCCTGTAATTATCCTCAATTGCAACAGGGTCAATATCAAAAGCGATAGTTTTTATATTTCTTTCAGATGCAATCCTTGCAAAATCTCCTCTGTTGGAGCCAAGGTCGCAAAGCGAGCTTGGCTCCACTTTATCGATAAAGTGCGAAATTATTGCTTTTTTCTCTTTGAAAGATTCATCAGAATAATTTGTATTTTCATAATAATTGCCCCATTGGGTATAAATAGCAGGAAAACGCAAGCCCCTGACTGTATTTTCCAGAGAATCAAGCAAAGATTCCAGTTCAAACAGGCTCATTTTTGCAGTTTTTGCTGAGGATTGTTTTTTATCTTCAAAAGTTTTTTGTGACAGAGAATGCAAAACTATATGAGTCAAAATTCCAAAATTCAATTTTGCCTTAGCAGGCAGAAGTTTTTGTGCGACATCCAGCGGTATGCCGTCGATGTTTGTTATCAAAAGCTTATTCAAATTTATGTCTGTATAACTCATCAAAGCAAGCGGTGCAAGAAAATGTCTGCAAAACTGTCCGTATGCTTTCCACGGTGTATTTTCCTTATATTTTTCAAAAGAAAGAGTATCTATAAAAACAGGTTTTCCGTTTAAAAACTGGATATTGTAACCTGACGCATCTTTTAACGACATGCCGTATTTCAGAGCTGTTTTTTGAACTCGCAATGTCAAAACAGCAGCATCTTTCAAAGCGGAAAAAGCCCATTCATAAGGATATGAAATATACTCAAGCTGCACCGGCTTAACAAACTTGTATGCATTATCATCCGGCTCTTTTTCAAAAGAAATTTCCTCATGGCAAACAAGCATTTTCTTTCCGGTTAATTCATTGTACAGACCGCTTTTCATCAGCATTTCGTAATCATCTTTTGCGCAATAATTAATCTGTCTGTATACAACCCCGTCCAGTTTAAAAACAAAGCCGGCAGGATCTTTGTAAGATGTATTATTCATCTTCCTGTTCATCCTCTGCAGAAGATTTTTTTATCCCGAACAAATTAAGTAAAGACATAAAAAGCTTTTTAAACAATGCAATTATTCCCAGAATACCGCCTATAATTGTCTGAAAAATATAGCTTCCGGAACCCGGATTTATATATGCCTGTGCTTCCTGATTATTTACTAATATCAAGCATAAAAATATGATTAGAATAATATTTAATAATTTTTTCATAAAAATATTATAACTATTAACAAATCATAAAACAAAATTGTTAAAAAACTTATTTTTTGGCATAATTAAAGAATGGATAGCAAAAATATTACACTGAATATCGCCCATCTTTATCCTAAACAACTCAATATTTACGGAGACTGGGGAAATGTTTTAACCATAAAAAAACGCTGCGAATGGCGTAATATTGATGTAAATATTGATTCTATAGACCTGAATGACACTATAGACATAAAAAAATACGATTTTTACTTTATAGGCGGAGGTCAGGACAAACAGCAAATAGCTGTATCAAAAGAACTGCAAAAACATAAAGCCTCTTTACAGGATGCTGCTGATGAAAATGCTGTATTTCTTGCTATTTGCGGCGGATATCAGCTGCTAGGGCACTATTATCAGCCGCACAATGCGGAAAAACTCCTCGGTATTGGGCTTTTGGATGCCTATACAGAAGCAGGAAACAAAAGATTTATAGGCAACGTAACTGCAACATGCGATTATATTACGCCGCATACGCTTGTAGGTTTCGAAAATCACAGTGGTCTTACTTATCTGCAGGGAGATACAGAGCCTATGGCGCATATTATCACAGGAAACGGAAACAATGCAAAAGACAAAACAGAAGGCGCAAGATACAAAAATGTCTTCGGTACATACCTTCACGGTTCATTCCTGCCCAAAAATCCTCATTTTGCAGATTATCTGATTACACTTGCACTGCACAAAAGATATAAGGAAGAATTTGAACTAACCCCGCTGAATGACGATTTTGAAATCAGCGCTCACAGGTCTCTTTTGAACAAAAAATATTAAGTAATGTATCAATTTTATATATTTTTTATAACTTTTGCAGTATTTTCTCATACAAAAGTATAAAATGAGTATATGGATATCGTCAAAAATATAAGGGATTTAAACCTTAACGAGGATCAGCGTTTTTTTGCCGAAATTATTCAGGATGAATTCGGCTGCAATACCTGTATAGAAAAAATAAAAAATGTTGATTTTAAACAGGTTTATGCACGTCCCAAAAATGAGTTTAATATTTATACAACAGCGCAGCCTTCAGCAGAGGGTATGCGTATGGTCGCCTGGAAAAGAAGATAAATTTCCGAGCAAAAATTAAAAGTTTATACAAAAAAACCGCTTAAACAAAATTAAGCGGTTTTTTGTTTCTAATATTGAGATTCTGATTAATCCATCGGAATTATCAAAGACTGACCTATTGATAACTGGTTTGGATTGGACAAATTATTTGCTTCCATAATTTTGCTTACTTTAGCAGGAGAATATTTGCCGTAGAATCTGATAACAATACCTTCTAAAGTATCGCCTGATTTTACAGAATATGTTTCAGGAGCTGCAGGTTTTGCTTCTTCCACTGCCTGATCAGCAGGGATAATAGACAATTTTGCAGCTTTTGCCGGTTTTACTTTTTTAACAAGTTTTGGTGATGCAGGATTATTAGCTTCGTTAATAGCATTTGAGCTGAAGCTTAACAATGCAGTCATCAAAAACATGCATAAAGCACCTGCAATAAAACCTGTAATAAGATAAACACCCGGAGATTTTTCTTCTTTCTGGTTTACTTTGAAATTCTGCCACAGAACATCAAGTTCTTTTTCTTTGGCAGGTCTGATGTAAACATCAGGTGTTCTTGTTTCGTTAGAAGTATGATTTGATTTTGCTCTCAATTCTTCCAACAAGACCATTTTCTCTTTAGAAAGATTTGATCTGGATAATGTTGAACTTTTCATGTAACCTCACTTATTCTTTATAATATATATTAATAGGCTGATAAAATGAAAGTCAAGAAATCTTGTATTATATATTACATTCCTCA
>CALUVO010000111.1 GCA_944324245.1 Candidatus Gastranaerophilales bacterium
AGTCTCTATTCAAAATGATACTTAATCATTTTGAACAGAGTTCTTGTTCACGTCATTTCCCTCTCACAAAACAATTCACAGGATTGTTTTGTTCGGCAGAGTCTTATCACGAATTTTTCTCGGACAAACTTCTATATAAATCCCCAAACTAATTACTTTTGTTTTTTTAACCTGATGATATAATTAATTCATGCTGTAATAGGAGATAATAATTTAATATGAATGAGGATTTTTCAAACAAAGTTACGGTTTTAAAAGCGTTAGCCATACTGCTTGTTGTTTCTGGACATCTTGAATTTTCGCTTTTAGGTATGTTTACGCCTTATTCATTTCAACTTGCTTTATTTTTCTTTATATCAGGATATTTATTCAAAGAAAAATATCTTGATAATATACTGACATTTGTAACAAGAAGGTTTAATAGTCTTCTTGTTCCATATTTCTGGTACAATCTGTTCTATCTTGGAGTAACAGTGCTCATATTTAAATTAACCGGCAAATTCTGGGGCGAACCTATTACTTTGAAAAATTTTTTTATAACTCCATTTTTAAACGGACACCAGTTCGATTTGTCTTGTCCATTATGGTTTGTTACCCAGTTATTTATGACAATGATTGTGTTCTTATTTTTATTCAGGGCCTTAAGACATATAAAAGACAACAAATATTTTCATCTGTCAGTGTTTACAATACTCGGTATAATGGCTATACCTGTATCTAAAATAGTTAAACTAGACCCTTTGATGCTGATTGTTGTACGTACGATGTTTTCTGTATTTTTTGTATATCTTGGGTATTATTACAGACACTATATTGAAGACAAAATTGATATATTTACGGCAAGATGGATGGGCGCAATAATTGTGCTGCAATCGATTCTATGGATGTTTAACAGAGATTACGACCCCGAACACGGCATAGGATTAAGCTATGTACTTGTATGGGCAAGATTTGACCAGCAGCTGATTGTTCCAATTATAACAGCGCTGACAGGAATCTGGGCTTCATTGCTGGTAGCAAGAATTATATATCCTTTCGTAAAAGACATAAAATTTGTAAAACTGATGGGAGAGAACACCTATCATATAATGGCAAATCATCTTCTAGTAATGTATATAATAACCGCAATATTCTTAAAAATTAACGGTATTCCAATAACAGAGAGAGCAAATCACGATATTTACTGGATATATAATCCAGTTCAGACAACATATCTGTATTTTATTTTGACAATGCTTATTTGTACTTATGCCGGTGTGTTTCAAAAGTATGTTAAAAGAAAGTTTTTAAATTTTGACAAGTCGACAAATTAAAAAACTAACATTTTTATCTAACCTAGTACACAATTACCGCCGGCTGTCTTGAAATTCCTTCACGCTCGTTGCTGCCGCTGACTACGCTTCGCTGCCGTCTGCTTCGCACTCGCTCTCCGGGTTTCACCCGTCCGGAATTCCGCTGTCTTGAAATCAGATGTGCAGAAAAAACATGTTTTCTCCTAACAGAGGTGCGCCTTTCTGTCAGCCTCTCAGCTCTCGTTGACTTGTAATCAGACATTTTCTCAGACAATATACATACAGTATTTGCGTTTATATAATCTCGTGTGTTAAAGTTATAAAAGAGAGGTTTTAGATGATAGCACAAGAACTAAATCCAGAAATAATAAAGTCCACAGCAATGAAATTTGAAGGCTGGTTTGGTGATTTGGAAGCGGATACTATTTTTTCTATTTCAGCCAGTCTTACAGGTAGTGGTTGTATTGTAGAAATAGGCTCATGGTGTGCAAAATCATTGTCTGTTATTACTGCAGGTGCTATAAAAGGCGAATTTAAGAATAAAATTTACAGTATTGATCCCTTTTTAACTTCAAAAGATGAACCCAATGGAAAATACGAAACTTTCCTTAATAATCTTAAACTAAATGGTATTGAAAACAGAATCACGCATATAAAAGAAAAATCACAGATTGCCGGGATGAATTTTCAAGATAAGGTCGAATTTATATTTATAGATGGTTTTCATAAATATGAAGCTGTAAAAAAAGATTTTGAGCTGTTTTATCCCAAAATCGTAAATAATGGATATATAGTGATTCATGATATATATAGTTATATAGGACCTACGAAATTACTTTGCAATGTGCTTGCAGATGAAACTCTATCTTTAAAATTGATAAAAATAGTTCAGCAGTCTGCAATCTTGCAAAGAGTTGATTTTATGACAAAAGAAGACAAAAGTTTCAATCATTCAGTTTTAAATAATTTTAATGATTTTCTTAAAGAAAAAGGGCACCTGTTAAACAACTAAACCTTGTCATAAATTTCAAGAGTATATCCGTTTGCTATTTCTTCTCTTGCGACAACTTTAACAGAAGGCATTAACTGGGAAAGAACGGCACTTGTTACCTGTCTAATTTCCATGGGAACAATAACAACTATTTCATCTGCGTTTATATTGTTTTTATCTATAACCTTATAAATATTATTTACTATTGTTTTGACTTTTGTATTGTCAATTCTTATTATTGTTTTATTTCCGGAAACTTTACCGCTAAGATATTTTACAGACTCTTCATTCAGCTCAAATGCCTGTATAACATTATTTGCGTTTGCTATACCTTTAGATATCTGGCGTGATAATGAATGACGGACTCTGCTCAACAAATCTTCTTTTGTTTCTTCGTCCGCAAAATCGTTGATTTTTTCAAAAATATAAACAATATCTTTAACAGAAACCCGTTCTCTTATAAGACTTGTAAGTATATATTTTAGCTCGGCAATAGAGACAAAATCAGGGATAATGTTTTCTATAAGATAAAGGTTGTTTTCGCTTACTATTTCTATGTAGTTATTAATATCATTGTAATCAAAAATTTCTTCCACATTTTTTATGCAGACATATTCAAGAATACGTCCGATTACTTCGGAAGGGTTCAAGCCTTGTATCCAGAAATCTTTTGTTTTTTCTTCCTGAATCCAGTAAATTGCCTTGCCTGTAATCGGGTCAGAATCTTTTATTATGTCTTTCGATGGCTTATCAAGATTTAAATCATCTTTAAAAAACATTAAATATCCTGTGTAAACGACACCTTTTGCCGCACAAACACCTCTGACATCAATTTCAAATTCATTTGCCTGAAGTGATTCATCATTTTCAAACCTTATTTTAGGTATAATATAGCCTAATTCTTCCGTTAATTTCTGTCTTATTTTAACAGTCTCGGCAACTAGAGGTGCATCCAGATCCGGATTGACAAGTTCGATATTTTCTTCACTCAGCTTAATTTTTATTTTGTCTTCACCGATTTTATCCAGCATAATTTCAGGCGACACAGTATCTGCAAGCTGTTTTCTCAAATCTTTTAATTCTTCCATATTTTTATACATCTCATTATTGAGTTCTTGTCTTTGAGTTTCATCTGTTTCGTCAATAAGAGATTTTATATTATGTATTCTTTTGCGTTTTTCTTTTATTTTGCTCTGGATATCAATGCATTTTTCAAACGGCTCGCTTTGGGCTGAAATCATTTTTTGCATCTGAGTTTTATATCCGTAGATACTTTCTTCTTCGTCTTCTGTTTCTGTTGTTGAAATTTCGCATTCTTTTACAAAAATGCAATTGTAGTTAAAGCCATCATCTGCTTCAACTTCGTGCATTGTGTACAACTCCCAGCCAAGAGATGACATTTCATTTAGCAGTGATTCCATCTGAAATGTATCATCACTGGGTACGGCTTTTATACAGTATTGCATTCTTGTTGTCTTCATAATTCTATAATTCCTGTTTTTTTACTTATGCATCCCACAAAGCTGATATAGTTATACATTGCCAGTAGAGCTGTTTCTGTCGTCTTCAAGCTGTTTTATATCAACATTGTAATCGGATTGCTCTTGATAAATTGACGTTGTATCTTGTATGTCAATTTCAATGTTAACATCGCTGTCAACCATTTCAATTTCATCTTTTTTATAATTTTTTATTTTGCCGTCTTCTGTTTTTACCGCTATTTCATTATTCAGAAAATGAAGTGAACAAACTCTGCCAAGCCCGTCAGGTGTCATTACACCGGAACCTATAGGAGGCATATCTTTTGCTGCGTCAATATAGTTTTTGTATTCGTAGTTTAAACAGCATAAAAGTCTTCCGCATGTACCTGAAATTTTACCGGGGGTAATCGGCATTCCCTGATCTTTTGCAAGTTTTATGTTTATAGAGTCAAACTTTCTTAAAAAAGTACAGCAGCAAAACGGTCTGCCGCACAGTCCGTTGCCGCATAAAAGAGAGGTTTCATCTCTTACACCTATATGTCTTAAATCTATTCTTACACGTTTAAAAACCTGTGTCAGGTCTTTTAAAAGACCTCTAAAATCCACTCTCTCCGGTGCAGTATAGTAAAAGGTTATTTTTCTTCTGTCAAAAGTGTATTTTGTCTGGACAAGATTCATCTGCAGATTGTGCTGTGCAACAAGTTCTTTACAGGTTTTGAAGGCCTCTTCTTCAGCAATTTTGATTTCGTCCAATGTCTCAAAATCTTTTTTTGAAAGTACTCTTATCAAAGGAACAGCTTCCGGCATTTTTGTTTCCCAGGCTTTTGCAATAAGCGGGTTAACCAAAAATACCTTTGCGACTTCTTCACCCTTCTCTGTTCTTACAAGAACCATCTGTCCGTGTTCGACATGAGCGGATTCTGCAATCTCAAGAGGATGAAATGTATTTTTTATCAAATTTACTGCGTATTTAATCATGAGCTACCTTTTACATTTTAATCGTATTTTAGCATAAAAATTGATTATCTTGTGTGTTTGTTATAAATTTGTAGTTACGAAACATTTTAAGGATAGGGAATTGTAATATGAAAACATTTTCGCATATGAAATCACATTATAATGAAGATTTGTCTATATCTGATATTGATAAAGAAGTCACTCTTGCCGGCTGGGTATCTGCAGTACGTGATTTAGGCGGTATTATCTTTGTTGAACTGAGAGACAAATCAGGTTTCTTTCAGGTAGTTGCAGACCCGCAAATAAATCCTCAGATTCATGAAGTGTTTTCAAAATTGAAAGATGAATACGTCATTCAGGTAAAAGGTAAGATAACAAAAAGACCTCCTGAAACATACAATCCTGACCTGAAAACAGGTGAAATAGAGATGTATCCTCAAGAAGTTA
Organism: Candidatus Gastranaerophilales bacterium; assembly: GCA_944324245.1. Lineage (GTDB taxonomy): Bacteria > Cyanobacteriota > Vampirovibrionia > Gastranaerophilales > Gastranaerophilaceae > Limenecus. Next base: position 5,169 of record CALUVO010000111.1, read on the forward strand.
CTGTGCTTTCAGAAGCAAAACTCTTGCCTTTTGAACTTTCTTCAGATGATACAAAAGAAGATATCAGATTAAAATACAGATATCTTGATATCAGACGTCCGCAAATGACTAATAACCTTAAACTCAGACACAAAATAGTTACCGCAATCAGAAACTTTTTTAATAATGCTGATTTTACGGAAGTTGAAACACCTATACTTATAAATACAACACCGGAAGGAGCAAGAGATTACCTTGTACCGAGCCGTGTACAGGAAGGAAAGTTCTATGCACTGCCCCAATCTCCGCAAATCTTTAAGCAGCTTTTGATGGTGGGAGGTATTGAAAAGTATTATCAAATAGCAAAATGTTTCCGTGACGAAGACTTAAGAGCTGACAGACAGCCTGAATTTACTCAGGTAGATTTAGAAATGTCTTTTGCTACGCAGGATGATGTTATAGAATTAACTGAAGGTTTGATTGTAGAAGCATTTAAAGCTGCAGGTGTTGAGGTTCAGCCTCCATTTACAAGGATTACCTGGCAGGAGGCAATGGACAGATTCGGCTCCGATAAACCGGATGCAAGATTCGGATTAGAGCTCTTTGATATTTCGGATATTATGATGGAATCTACATTTGAGCCTGTAAAAGAAACTTTGAAAAACGGCGGTATTGCAAAAGCCATAAAAATCCCAGGTATTGCAGGATATTCAAGAAAAGAAATGGATGATATCCGCTCTACGGCAATTTCTTTTGGAGCAAAAGGCATTGCCTGGATTACTTATATGGAAGACGGAACAGTTAAATCTCCTATATTGAAGTTTTTAACAGAAGAACAAATAGAAAAATTAAAAGTAAAAGCCGATGCAAAACCCGGTGATATAGTTTTCTTTGTAGCTGATGATAAGAAAACAACATATGATGTAATGGGCAGATTCAGACTGTTCTTCGGTGAAAAATTAGGTCTGATAGACGAAAATAGACATGCTCTTTTATGGGTAGTAGATTTTCCGATGTTTGAATACAGCAAAGAATTTGACAGAGTAATGGCAATGCACCATCCGTTTACATCCCCTAATCTTGAAGATGTGGATAAAATGAAAACAGAGCCGCTTAAGGTACGTTCTGTTGCTTATGATATTGTGTACAACGGAACAGAATTGGGCGGTGGTTCTGTCAGAATCCATTCACCAGAAGTACAAAGAAAAGTCTTTGACGCACTAGGACTAACCGAAGAAGAAGTTCAGCAGAAATTCGGCTTTATGATTCAGGCATTCCAGTATGGAACACCTCCGCATGCCGGTCTTGCAATAGGATTAGACAGACTTGTAGCTTTATTGACGCACAACACTTCTATAAGAGAAGTTATTGCATTCCCGAAAAACTCGGCAGCTAAGTGTCTTATGACAAATGCTCCGACTTATGCATCAGAAGAACAGCTTATGGAATTGCATTTGAAATCTACTGTAAAACACGAATAACAGCAGTTACTGATAAAAAATAATAAAAATCCGGCGTAAATTTCGCCGGATTTTTATTAAAACTCATAACCTTTTGCTTTGATACCTGTTTTTACACCTTCTTTGAATAAATCAATCAAAGCGTTCGAGTTTATAGTATAACTATAGTTGTTAGAAGTAGTTGCCCACTTTGTCGGACTGGCCAAAGCATCCTTGGCTGCATTCTCCAGCAGAGCCTCCAGTTCATCCTGCGGGATATTCCTGCCAGAGTATTGAGATTTGATTTTATTTTTGAGCGGTATAAGAATATCCTGCTCGGCTTTTGCCTGAATTTCGTTAAACTGGTTGCTGCCTGTCGGAACAGCCGTTACAGTGTCAGAGACACCGGCATCATCTGCAGTAGAACGAAAATCCATATTATATAAAGACTGATAATCAGATTTTTCTCTTGCCTGACGTTCTTCTTCAGCTTTTTTCTCGGCTTCTACTTCTTCAGTTGTTTTGCCTTGATTTTGACACAATGTATTAAATTCATTGAAAAACTCATCCACCAGTGTTTTGGTGTTACAAGTAGCAGTAAAACCTCTATTTTTAGGTAGCATTGCTGTGTGCCATTCTGTACTGAGCCAGTTCTGGCGGGTTAATACAGTGGTCTTTGCTTTGGATATGTAATTTTTAATCTCATCTGTGCAGGAATCGCCTAATTGTGCAACAAGAGTATTTTCTAAACTGTTAAGAAGCCCAGTTGCATATTCGTTAGCCTGAGCTTTTGCCATTTCACGACATTTGTCAGTGTCTTTTCCTGCGTCATTTTTCCAAGAAACTTTTGAGCTGGTCCATGTCCCTCTGGAATACTCCTGCAAAACACCAGAATCATTAAGAATTCTTTCTTTATCATATTGCGGAGTGGATGTTTCTTCAGTTGTTTCTTGTGCAGCAGCCTCCTGAGCAGCTTTTTCCTCTTCAGCTGCCTGAAGGACTGCGGATTCTGTTGTATATTCAACGTGGGCATGAGTTTCAACCCACTCATTAGCCTGGTCAAGGTTAGAGAGCAGAACATCTTTCAGCTTATTTTTATATTCAGCTGATTCGACACCATACTGAGCTGCAATCTGATCCAACGCATCTATATCAGCCTGCGGACACCACTGAATGAGATGTTCTGTCAAATCCTGAAAAATACCTTCTGCAATTTGATATTGAGGGTCATTCGGATTCATCAAAAGTGCGTTCAAAATATAATGTACGTCAAACTCCTGCTGGACATATGCAACATTGCCATATCCCGATACCACATAAGATTTTGTAGAATCCTGTCCGTCATCAAGGTTTCCGAAGGTGTAATCAGTAGCAGTTGCTGATTTGTACCCCATATCTAAAGTATCTACGTTATTTGTACCAAAGCCGAGAGCCTGCGCAGCTTCATCACTGCCTTGTATTACGCGATAAGTAGCGTTTTCAAAATCAAATTCATAATAAGTATCCTCATCCTGACTTTGATATATTGTTTTGTTGCCGTTAACCACATGCCGGTTATCGTCTATTGTATTCCCATTAGTACCATCACCGTAATTTGCATTACCTGTTTCGAGATAATTTTCTAACTGTTGATTAAAATAGCCGATTCTTCCTTTTAGACGCAAATAGGCTTCAAACGATAAATCACCGCCTGTGCTCTGGTTATAAGCAAGGTATTGGCTATAGTATTGATTGTACAAATCAAAATCTCTTAGAGAGCCTGTTGTTGCTGATCCAATTCCTTCAACCATTTTATCTCCTATCATTTTTTATGCTGCAATATTTATATCGGATTTGTTCTTCAATTTCTTTAGTATTTTTTATCCTTGTATTTACAATTTGTAACATAATTCTGAATGGTTGAAATTATGAAATATATGCTAAAATCTCTATAAGGACAAGAATATGGCAATTTATTCAGATAAACTTAAATATTTAAGAGCCTCAAAAAACAGGGACTGTGTTCTGGAAGTTTTGGAAAAAGCTTCTTCACCTTTGACCGTTGATGAAATACTTATAAAAATTAAAAAGAAAAAAAATTCTGTATCATTATCTACTATTTACAGAATTATGGATAAATTAGAGGCTCTGGATATAGTAAAAGTAGCTGCTACTCTTGATGACAACAAGGCAAGGTATGAGCTTGTTAAAAATCAGCACAGACATTATATGATATGCAAAAAATGCAAAAAAATGTTCCCTATAGACCTATGTCCTATTGAAGAATTTGAACATAAAATCGCTGAAACAGCAGGTTTTACAATTACAGATCACAAATTTGAGCTTTACGGTGAATGTAAGAATTGCACGAAAAAAGAGAGGGAGAACAAACAATGATTTTTAATTTTCCGCTACAGGACAAACTGGCTAATTATAACATTATTCAGGTGTTTTTTAAAAACGCAGCAGACAATCCTGTTTGTCTTAGAGGAAAAGTTATTAATGCTTATGATGACGCCGCAGAGCTGGTACTGGAAACAGAAAAAGAGTTTGGAACTTTTGTTTGCGATACAATTGCAGGCGTACGATTTGGCGTAGAAGAATAAATATTGCCATACCGGCTATAGCCTGCCGGAGTTTACTCACTTCTTAAAATTTTTATAATTAAATTATCAATAACATTAGTTATTTCAATTTTAAGGAGAGTCAAATGAAAAATTCTGTAAAAAAATTTGTAAACAAACCGGCAAAAAAGGCTCTAATTACACTAACTGCTGCAATATTATGCTCTACAATGAGCGTTTACGCACAGGAGACAGTTTCCAGCGTCCCGGTTGTACCGGTGGCTTGTCCTGTACAGGGCGCACCGTGCGAAAAACATCAGCCATGCAATTGCGGTAAACCGGAATGTCCGAATTGCAATCAAGCAGCACCCGTTTTCAATTCTTGTGAGGAAATCCAGAAATGGAAACTAAAATTTTTTGAAATAAGAGGCTGTCTGTATGACAAGCTCTGTCTTACTCAGGAACAGCGTGTAAAAGCAAAATGCATTGATGAGAAATTTTTTGATGAAATTGCACCTCTAAAAATGTGCTGCAAACAGGAAAAAGCAAAGCTTGAAGATATGAAATGCAAAAAATGCTCCTGGAGCGCTAAACGTGAACAAAAACAAAAAATTAAAGATTTGAAAGAAGAAATAAAAGACAAGAAAAAACAGCATAAAGAATGTTTTATGCAAATTTTGACCTGTGCACAAAAAGATAAATATAAAGCATTAATGAAGAATAAATGCAAAAAGCACAAAAAGCCAAAATGTGAATGTGGCTGTCAATAATCCTATTACTAATTTTCCTTGGGCAATCTATGTATAGTTTGCTGCTAAATTGTCCGAGAAAAATTCGTGATAAGACACTAGATTATATATAGAGAACCAGATAGCAAAATTACCGCACCTATAGAAAGGTTAAACTCAAATAATATTAAACCCACTGAAAGGTTGCGGTAATTTTGTGTTAATAAACAGCTGCTTCTTATACAGTTCTGATTGTCTGTTTTTTATTAATTTTTTTTGAAAATAGTTGGCAGAATTATTTCTCGCCACCGGAGTCAGAATATTGCAAGAAAGTACAGACGCAAAAACAGCAGTCAACACACCTACGCCATTTTTACACTTAACAAAATTTTTTTGCGCATCTTTTAACGAATTAAGCTTTGCTGTTATTTGTTCTGTAGTAACGAATCTATCAAGAGCAGGATTTGGATTATTTACAGGAAGTTTATTCAACTTTTGTTCCAGATATTTTACAGATAACTCAAAAATTGTTGAAACATTTGGCTTTATTTTTTTACTGTCTATACTGTTTAATTGAAAAGTATTGATTTCATCCTTAAGCATTTGGGTTATATTTTTTTGCGAATCAGTTTTGAATTCCGATAATGCTTCAAATGTTTTTCGCGGCAGAATATATGCTTTTTCCAGCAGTGCATCTCCGCTTTTTTTTATTATTTCGCAGATAGTATAATACAAACCTACATTTATTGCACAGTCAGATATTTCCTGAGGAATAAGAAATTTCTTTTCCTTTTTATCAATATTCTTATTTCGTCCTATCATTACAATTTGAGCAAGACCAGAAAAGAACCAGCCTACAGCACCCAGATGAATAAGAGATTTACCTGCATCATCTGCGTATTTACGCCATATAGCATTTATAGTTTTATCAAGCAAATTAAGCGGCGGCATCTTTTACCTCCGTATTCTTTGTTTTTTCAATATGTCTTTTGATTCTGCCTGTTAATGCATTTGTAATAATTCTAGTAAGCGGTGCGTCTATTAAAAAGTTAGTAAATACCATAGCGACGGTTGCTAGTATTGTACCGAGTGTTTTTATATCATTGTTATATTTTCTGATAAACTCCTTTTTTGTCATCTCTTTGTAATACTCGGGGCTAAAGTTTGGCAGAAGTCTGTCTTGTTTGGTTTTTCTTTTAATTGATGTAATATATTTTTCTCCTTCTGTAAGTGTAAAACGTGAAAAGCGTTTTGTAACAGCAATACTTGCATATCTTACGAGTACCCCTACGAGAGTTCCAGCAACGATTTTCCCTATGGTTCTTGCCACAGAAACCGCACGGGTTTGCTCATCGGCATCTTTATTGTAATAATCAATAAAAGGCTGTGACATAAGTGCTGTTACACCCTGTATCAGTCTTTGTTCAGGAGAATTAATATTTTTGCCGATGTAAGAAATCGTTTTTTCTGTATTTTTGCTTAATATAATAGACATGTCCTACTAACACCCAATTATATAAAGCATAGATTTAAATTTTTTTGCTAGTGCAATTTATAAAATATTAAATAATCTTTACTCGGAAACAAAAAAACCTGCGTATGCGGCAGCAAGACCTATTATAAGACTAAACACCATATAGGCAGCGCCTTGAAGGATTTTTCCGTCTTTTAACATAGTTAATGATTCACAGCTGAATGTACTGAATGTAGTCAGACCGCCCAAAAAACCTACTGTTAAAAATAATTTTAAGGCAGGAGGAAAACTTTGTGTATTTTTTAGAGTATATCCCATGATACATCCGATAAGGAAACATCCTGCAATATTAGAAATAAAAGTTCCCCATAATGCCATACCGAACAATTTGTTAGAAATATTCGTTATTAAATATCTGCAGACAGCCCCTGCTCCGCCGCCTATGAATACAGCAATCAGGTTTAGCATTTTACATCCCTGTCTAAAGCGATAAACTTAAATAACTTTAAAATTGCTTCTTTATGCAGGAAAATTTTTTGCGCACTTGACAAATACATAAGCAGTTTTATAAACCAAATATTTTTAGGTGTACCGTAGCAGAGTTTAAAATAAAGATATTTGCTTTTTAAAAATTCAAAGTACATATTTTCTCTTTTTTTAGGCGATTTGTCATGTAAATGAATTATTTTTGCTTCCGGATTTATGAATATTTCATAACCTGCTTTTCTGATTCGATATTGAAGTTCAGCTTCTTCCGCATACATAAAAAATCTTTCATCAAAAAGTCCTGCTTTATCAAGAGCTTCTTTTCTAATCATTATGTCGGCACCTGTGATAAAGTCTACGCTTTTTGTTAGATTTTCTGTGTTGAAACCTTTATCCTTAAGACGCATTTCATTTTTATGAAACAAATATCTTAGAAAGAATGTTTTTAGAAATAAATCTTTTAGATTGTAGTGAACACCGTATGAATGAGTATTCTGCATATTTTCATCATAAAGATTGCCGCCGCACGCTCCGATATCAGGATTCCGTTCCATAAAATCAAATAAAATTTTTGCTGCATTATTTATTAGAAGTGTATCGGTATTTAAAAGAAAAACATATTTAGAATCAACAAGTTTTAGTGCTACATTATTTCCTGCACCAAAACCTTTGTTCTCATTGTTTTGAATAAACTTTACATCAGAAAATATTTTTTCTAATTCTTTTTCTATACCATCATAAGATGCATTATCAACAACATAAATATCAAAATTTATACCCGTTGTTTTTTCATAAATTGATTCGAGGCATTTAAGGGTAAGTTCTTTTGTTTTGTAGTTTACAAGAATTATTGATACATCATTCATATAAAAACATCCTTGTAAAATACTATCATAAAATTTTGAATTTGATATAATTAATTTTGTTAGTTCAAAATCAGGGGATTTTTATGAGTACTAAGATTTCAGTTGTTATCCATACTTTTAATTGTGAGAATATTTTAAGAGATTGTCTTGAAAGGGTAAAAGATTTTGATGAAATAGTGATTTGTGACATGTACTCTGATGACAAAACCCTTGATATTGCAAAAGAATACAATGCTAAAATTGTTATGTTCGAAAGAAGCGGTTACGCAGAACCCGCAAGAAACTTTGCAATACAAAGTGCTTCTAATGACTGGGTATTAGTTATAGATTCCGATGAATGGATAAAAGAACCTCTGCAACAAAAAATCAGAGAATTTGTTGAAAATCCGGGTGAATACACTGCAGCAAGAATAGGACGCAGAGCCGTAGGAAAACAAGAAGCTGACAGACCTTATGATCTTGTACTCGATAAACCGGAGTATATTATAAGACTATTCAGAAAGGATGTAGTTGATTGGCCTCCTGAAGTTCACAGTACACCTGTTATAAAATCCGGTAAAATTTACAATTTCCCATATACAAATGAGGGCTGTGTACTTGATCATGTTTCAGCGGACATGTCTTATCGCGATGTAATAGAAAAATTTAACAGATATACAGATTTTGAAGTCGAAAAACTTGCCAGAAAGAATAAAAAGATAAACATATATTATACATATTTTCAATCAATCTGGCGTACATTTGAGATGTTTTTTAAATGGGGCTATAAAAGTGGTGTAGATGGCTTTATCTGGTGTGTTTTTATGGGTTTTTATAAATTTTTGTCCCGTGTCAAATATTACGAATATTTGAAAAAGCCACCTGAGACAGACTCTGACAAGCATTCTTAGACCCATCCATTTGAATAAACTCTTTTGCCAAAATTTTTACACTGACGACATTCATCTGTTTCAAGATAACATTTTGGACTAAAATCAGAGATTGTTGCACCTGAGCGGCCTCTGTAATCATTTATTAATAGCGGACAGTTATATATGCCGGATTTTGACAACAATCTTGAATGCATACAATCCAAATCCAAAACATCATTCTGATAATTCTCGGATATAGAATTATCAATTATTTCACATTCTTTATTATTTTTAATATCTGGTATAAAAGAAAAATTAATATCTTCTGTATCGAATTTAAATTTTTTTCCTAGTTCGACAAAACCTTCCCGTAAATCATTTATATTATTCATATCAGATTTTATTACCAGTATAGGATTAAAGCCGTATTTATTCAGTGATGTTACAGCATGTAATGCTTTTCTGAATGCACCGCGTCCTGCCCTTTCGTCATTTGTTTTTTCATCGTAGTGGTTTATTTCTATTTTAAAAACAATTTCATTGTTACCTTCTTCTTCAACACGTTTTAAGAATCTGGCTTTTTTATCGTTAATGCAGCTTCCGTCAGAAAAAATAGTAACTGAACAAACTGATAAGCAGAATCGTAAAATATGATTAAATTCTGGATGGCTCATAGAATTTTGCCCAATAAGATATATATATTTTAATTTTATTCTGTCAATTTTTTTTAACTCATCTTTTATCTCCTCAAGCTGAAGGTATTTTTTATTCTTCTGGTTAAAACTCCTGCTTCGATATACATTAAAATTTTTATTTTGAGGTTTTGAATACTCCAAATCAATAAAAAGATGGTTCAATTCCTCTAAATTCACACACTGCGCTTGAATAATAGAATTATTCATTATCTCCATTCCTCCTTTAAATATTAGATTTTAATTGTTGTTAAGATTCTAGTTTGAATTAAAAATGAAATAAATAGCACAACTGTATATAAAAAATTAACCCTATTTACTCATACAAAAAATAATTTTTATATTAATTAAACTTTAAAAAATCTTTTCTAAATAAAATCACTGAAATTATTAAAGAAAAGAAATAGTCTGTCGAAATAGAATATAAAAGGAGGGCTTTATATGGCCGAAATAATAGAAAATATTCATGGCAGAAGACTAATAAGAATATCAACAGACGATGTAATTTCGATTGTAAAGACATATCAAACAATCGCCTGTGAATCTGAAACATACGATGAAATCAGAGATAAGTTGGATAAAAAAGATTTATATATACCGGAAGATTTTTAGCTTGATAACAGTAACAAATACTGCTATAATCTAGTCCTGAGAAATGGAGGTTATTATTATGAAAAAATTATCAGCTCTTTTATTAGCAGCGGCTATTATGTTTGGTTCCAGTGCATCTTTTGCGGCTACAAATTTTCTGCAGGATTATCAAAATAAAAGAAATGCTGCAATAAAAAAACAGGATGCCAGAATAAATGAATACCAGAAAAAACAAGAAGAAGCACAGAAAAAAAGAGAAGCCGACAAAGCTGCAATGAAGAAAAAACAGGAAGAATACAAAAAGCAGCAGCAAGCTAAACAAGAAGCATACAAAAAACAACAGCAGGCAAGAAAAAAGGCTTATCAAAAGAAAAAACAAGAAAGAAAAGATGCTATCAAAAACCTAAAAGATGCTTTTTCAATTAAATAAAATTAACAAACGGGTAATGTATAATTACCCGTTTGTTAATTTTTTATGGCGACTTCTGCCCCAATTTTCAAAAACTGATTCATACTTAGCGTAGCAAAATATCTAGCCCTATGTCATTCTTGTATATGTTACGTAATTTTGTGACAAATTTTATATATTGATAATGATTAAGCAGTCTGAATAGAAGGTTTAAACATTTTTGTTATATCTAAATTTTCTACTTTCATCGGGTTATTTTGTCGGTATTCAAAAAAATGATTATAAAAATTAAAAGCTTCTTGAGGTTTCATAATCCTGTTGCTCCAAGCATCTACAACAATCGCATCAGGTCCCCAGGTTTCAGGGTTATCAAAAACAGCATTTGGAGCAAGTCCTATAACATTAAATACGTGATTGTTATAATTTTTATTTCCGCTTATTTCAATAACCGCTTGATTTTTTATACCCATTTTGTTAAGTCTGTCATGCAAAATATACGCTCTTTCACCGCAATTGCCCATATTATATGTGGCGAATTCCTGTTTTACCATTGCAAGATACTCATCAAAAGTCATCAATCTTTGATCCGGTCTTTTGTTAAGATAAGAAATCATTTTTTCAAAATCTCTGTCAGCAATTCCCTTTAATACAGTTGTTTGAATGGAATGAGGATTATATTTTTGAGCTTTTATTGAACGCAGCTCTGACATTGTAAAAGATTCAAGATTAGGATATTGAGAATTAAATTCATTCAACAAAGATTTTCCGAGTTTTATATTATTGTTTAAATTACTATAGGTATAATTTATCGGTTGTGTATAATACGCAGCACTAACCGGTGGATATTGATAAACAGCTCTGGAATAATTGTAATTTTGCGGGCAGTTATGTTGAGGCAAACTCTGAGTTACCGACGGTTGTGAATATTGCGGAAACTGTGTTTGAACACTGTTATAAAAATTGTTGTATCCGTAATTTTGAAAATAACAGGGATAAACCATTTAACCTTCCAATACTTAATCAAAATATACCTTAATTTATAAAAAACATTTTATTAAACGAAATTGCGATTAAATTGGTAATAAAATGTATAAAAATTTATTTATTAGAATGTCTAAGGCAGCATCAGAGCGATTACCCACAGTTTTTGGATAATTTTTTATTGATTTTGTACCAGATAATCAAAGATAAATAACTCAATGTAACACCGCCGCCCCAAAATACAAAAGCGGCTATATTTGATAAAAAGCAGTCAATAGAATTGAACAATAAAAAACAAAAATTTCATATCGTCAACTCACTCCAAATGCTTTCCAGTATCTCTATCTTTGTTATTGAATAATGCGGTATTATTATACCATTTTTTTATAACACACGAGGAATTGCTATTATTGGATTAAAGTCTGCATCATTAAAATCATATGTGACAACAACTTTTGCATGTAGTGTATTATTTGAATCCAAATGAATATCAATAATATCTGAATGTTTAATTGCTAAATATAAATTTAAATTAGACCTGCGTTCGAAAAATAAATAGTCATCTTTTAAAAAACGGTTTTTGGATAATTTCAATTTATTTTTTCTAATAAATATTCTAAATTCTTGTGATGAAGCTATATCTGATGCTACTGAGCTGTTTTTGTCATAAGTTATACCGATTGATTTTTGTGATAATTTTTGAGATTTCAACTTATTGCTTATAAAATCTTTTAACTTTTGAGTATCTAAACCATTAAGAGATTTAATGACTTTTGCATTTTCTTGTTTTTGATATTGTTTACCTTTTGTATTCGGATTTGATGAAACATTCCAAAATCCAGCTCCTTCATGTAAATCAGGTCTTATATATTCAGTCGCCGTTACCATTGTATCAATAGTATCCTTTATTGAGCGCAAAGCATTCTTTCTAAAAGACAACAATCTGACGGAACTTAGTGATTTAATCAGAAAAGCTAATGCAAAAAACCAAGCAGATTTGGCTAATTGAGTAATTCTTGCAAGGGTTGAACAATGTATTTCGTTGTGATACAATGTAATACAAAGTAAGACAAGGAGAAAATATGTCCTCAGAACAATTTTCATTAAGAATACCCAAAGGAACAAAAGAAAAACTTGAAGAACTTGCAAAAGCTACAGGCAGAACAAAGGCTTTTTTAGCTATTGAAGCCATTGAAAAATACCTTGAGCTTGAGTCATGGCAGATCAATGCCATTCAAAAGGGCATAAAAGATATTGATAACGGCAAACATGTATCAATTGACGATGTCAAAAAAGAATGGGGCATTGAGTAGTGGAAGTAAGATTTTCTGAAAGTTCTTTAGAGGATTTGCGTTCAATCAGAGAGTACATTTGTGCAAACAATGAAGAAGCAGCTAAAAAGGTTGTAGCACATATACTTGAACAGGTAGAAACTGTTTTAGTTCACAATCCTGCAATCGGTAGAGCCGGAAGGGTTCTTGGAACAAGAGAATTTGTTATAGCAAGATATCCATATATTTTACCGTATCTGGTAAGAGAAGACACTATTTACATATTAAGAATTTTGCATACTTCTAGAAAATGGGAGATAATATAAAATCAATATTTTTTACTAAAATATAACTCAAAATTTAATTTCTAATCCTGAGCCGGTTTCTTTTAAATTTACTGCAGAATTTAATTGGCATTGAGCCTGAAATCCTGTACAATGGCAAGCGAATAAAGATTCTAGGTTAATTGATTTTATATAACTTATTGTTTTATTAAGTTGATTTTGAGAAGCTTCTTTTAAATGCAGTCCGCCTATAATTGAACGTATTTTATCAGTTTTAAAAACTTGTTTTGCATGCTCGCATATATTTACTATACCGCAATGCGAACATCCGGTAACTAAAACAATTCCATCTTCTGTTTTTAATGCCAGTGCGCTGTCATCCAGAACAAAATCGGGGGCATTGGTTTCTTTTATTAAACCGACGGGTTGTTTTGCTTCAAAATTATTGTTTCTTGGTATTTCTCCAAGAAATACTATGTTTTCTGTTATAAAATGTGGTTCTTTTGTATATTTTATATAAAAAATTGATTCTATTTGCTTTTTTTCAACAGGACATCCAAAATCGCCATCAATATTATCATAGCGCTGCTTAAAAACATCTAGACAAGCTATGATTTCAGGTTTGTGTTTTTCATTTTTAAAAAAATCTAATAAATATTTTAGGCCGCCTGTATGGTCGTTATGTCCGTGTGAAAGAACGATATAATCAAGCTTGCTTAAGTCTTTATTGCATTTAGCTGCATTTTGTATAAACACATCAGAATAACCTGTGTCAAAAAGAATATTTTTACCTTCTGCTTCTATCAAAATTGATAAAGCAGGCTCTCCTAAAAAATATCT
>CALUVO010000112.1 GCA_944324245.1 Candidatus Gastranaerophilales bacterium
ACAAGTACATTTTTGCCAACAAGTCCGGCACAGGCAACAAGTGCATGGGGTCACTTCCGTAAAATGCTAGACTTGGCGTCACTCGCACTCCGTGTACCACTTCTACAAGCGAGGCCGCCTCAGACAAATTTGTAAATATAATTTAATATAACAGCAAAAATATTAATGTCCGTATTTTAATACAGATATTAATATTTTTGTTTAAAGGAAATAAAATGATTCGACAGTTAAACTACAAACCAACAATATTTAAAATTACTAAAAACGCCAAAAATGCAATTGCGAAAAGACAAGATGACGATACTTTAGCATTTGCTCTTGAGACAATAAGAAATCATACAGCAATCAAGACCCCTATTTCAAAACCTAAAAATTTTAGAGAATTTATAAAAAATTTATTTTCTGCGAAATCTCAGTTGGAAGTCATTCTTGATGAAAAACAGGGTAATTTCTTTTTAAATATTATAAGAAAAGTCGGCTTATTCCATTTTTCCGGCAACAGTGTAAAGCTAGATTTAAAGGAAGTAATTCATAGCAAAAAATCTCTGGATAAAGCTTTATTGATGTCAAAAGAAGCTGCGCTAAGACATATACAAAATTATAATAAAGCCAAAAATTTTTTTAAAATTTAAAAATTTTATTTTAAAAATTTCATATTGTCAACTGACTCCGACTACTTGATGAACCTGTGCTATAAACAAGTACATTTTTGCCAACAAGTCCGGCACAGGCAACAAGTGCATGGGGTCACTTCCGTAAAATGCTAGACTTGGCGTCACTCGCACTCCGTGTACCACTTCTACAAGCGAGGCCGCCTCAGACATATTTTATCATTCAAAATCTATTACAATTATTTCTGGCGGGCAATTAAAACGAATATGAATCGTACTTGTGCCTATTCCCCTTGTCACTATCATTTTTTTCTTCCCTTCAATAATTAAACCATCACTATAACGTTTGCCAAATTCCGACGGAATAAATAATGCTCCGTAAAAAGGTAAGTGAACCTGTCCGCCATGTGTATGACCGGCAAGAGTAAGAAAGACAGAATCAGGTACTTTAGGAAAAATGTCAGGCGAATGAGTGAGCACAATAACATTTTGCCCGATGTTTTTAAGCGCCTTATCAATATCAGGCTCTGCACTGAACGAATCTTCTACTCCTGATATATACAACTTTTTCCCTCTTACTTTTATAAGTTTGTTTTCGTTTGATAGCACACTTATTCCATGTTTTATCAGAATTTCTTTTAAAGCAGTATCTTCAGACCAGTATTCGTGATTACCGAGAACACAATATATTCCATACGGTGCATTTATTTTAGAAAGATAAATTGCCGTTTTTTGTAGCGAAAAACTTTTTTCGAGATTTATCCCATCAATAAAATCACCGCCGAGTAATAAAATATCAGGTTTTTGTTCATTTATTTTTTTTATAACCTGTTTTAAACGATACTCCTGATTCTTCCTTAAATGAAAATCAGACGCAAAAACAATACGTATACCGGAAAGATTTTCATTTTTTATCCGGTAATGTTTTACAAATAAAAGGTTAGGCTCAATAAAAATTGCCCAGACTGCTAATAAAAATAAAGCTATAACTGCAACAACTATCTTAATTTTCATAAGTACATTATGAATCATTAAAATTATAATTATTTATCATATTTTCCGTTTATGTAACAGTAAAAAATTCTTATATTTAACTTCTGGGATAAGATCTGTAATAATCCTCAACTTTCCTTCCATCACCGGTTGTGTAACCTGATACATGCACCATTCCGCTGCCTTTTTTAGCAGCTGTTTTTTGTGCCTGTGATTTTGTCGGGATTCCTATTGTCTTTCTTTGATATCTTATTGCTTTTTCATTCTTTTGATATTCTAAACGGGACATTTTTTCTATTTCTTCTTTTGTAAATATCCTGTCATTATCCAGATGGGGATTTTTGTAGTCTTTTGGAATTTCTCCGCTAAATCTTTTATCTATTGCATCAGATTCTATGTATATTTTGTTTGTAAAGTCTTTAAGTTTTTGATACTGGTTATCCAGCATATTTTTTAATGTTTCTCCTGTTATCTTTGGAGTATCTTTGCCGGTTGTGTTTTTGCTGCTGCTTTTTAACATTGATTCATATATTTGTTTTGTATAAAAATCAAGCTTAGTATCTTTATTTGTAATGATTTCCATTGCATTAAGTTTTTTGTTTTCTAATATTTCATCAGTAAATTTTTCTTTATCTATATTTTTATTAAATTCATTTTTATAAAAATTATTACTTAGAAAGTGTTGTTCCAATATATTTTTATCAGAAGTTATTTGTTTTGTAATATTATCGGATAAGTCATCATATTGTTGTACTATATTTCTTAAGTCATTAATCCGGTTCATCCATCCTTGTTCAAATTTTTTCTGTTTAGGATATTTTTGTATTATGCTTTTATGATAATTTTCTCTATAGTCTAAAAATTTATTCATATTGCCATTTGATTTATTGTATAGATTTTTAGCAATCTGTACACCTAAAAGTACTGCTGAATCAAATAGAATTGTTGCTTTTACAGAATTTTGGAGTTTGTCGGCTCCTGATTCTTTCCAAAATTCATAATAATAAAAATCCGTTATTTCATCATTGGAAAGTTGCGAGACATTTTTATGTTTCTTTTTATATTTTCTTGCATAATAATCATATGTTTTCTGCGTTATACCTTTGTATGTTACTTTGCCAAAGTCATCAGGGTCATTATTATATCCGCCTTCTTGCCCTAACGTAAATTTTAAAGCTTGCAAAAAGTTTTTATTGTACATTTCTCCTCAACAATAAATTAATTACTTGTAAATAAATGCTTTGAAATTAATGATTCTATTAATTAGTTTCAACTATTTTTATTGAATCTAATAGCTGCTTGAGAACCGTTACCGGGTCCTCCTGAAATTAAGCCAATATCATGAAATCCATTTTTAGAGCTTTGTAATATGTTTAATTGATACACATAAGGAATGGTATTGGAATCAGAAATATTAAAATACCTGCCATCAGCTTGCTTTTGAAGTATATAAAGAGGGCACTCAATAGTGCCGCACATATCCCATCTGTATCCTATAATTTCGTTTTCTTTATCATTATTTAAATCAAATTCTACAGCCCAGCTTTCTTCTTTTATTATTGCTTTTCTCTGCTCAACTTCTTTTTGTGTAACAACTTCATTTGCTTCAATCATTTCATTAAAAATACTGCTTTCAAAAAAATCTGCAAATTTTCCCAAGGTAACTGTCTGGCATTCTGTTTCTCTACCTGGATGGAAAACTTTAATAACAGGAATACCTTCAAGATTTTTAGCTTCTTTTTCATATTCAACATTTTTGTACAAAAAATAATAAGTTTGAACAGATTCCTTTTTAAACTTTTCAACAGTTTTGTTTGCTTTGATTTGACTATATTTGTAAGGAATATCATTCTGTAAATTTATTTTAAAAAATACAATTAAAATTAAACATATAAATAAAAATATAAAAATAGCTTTTTTCATATAAATTATTATGAGTAATTTCAGGGAAATTTATTTATCATATTTTCCGTTTATGTAATAGTTTTAAATTTTCATACAGAACCTGCAGTAATATTCTGTAATTTAAAAGAAAACGGGGAGAAAGTCTACTCCCCGAATATTGTAAAAGAAGAATTGAAGAAATACTAAACCTTGATAACCAGTTCATTATACATTTGCGGAAATCCTCTGAAGTTTTCTTCATTTCCGAGTTCTTTGCATCTTGCAAAAGTTCTATCGCACTTTGTCTCAGTGCCTGTATATCCGCATCTGCAGTCTTTAAATCGTCTGACCTGACAGGTTGTACGGTATTTCATGATAGGCGCCTGTATTTCATATCCGCCAAGACTTGTCTCTATATCCATAGATGCTTCTTCGTAGTCAAGCTTCAGATTGTTGCACCTTCCGGCAAAAAGTATCAGACTGTATTGAGGCAAGAGTGTATTTGTATTCACATCAAGAAACACCTGAGTCAAAACAGCAGGAGCATTTGTAATGACATCTCCTCTCTGTCCTATTATTCCGGAAACAGAAAGCGCAACATTTGAAAGTTTTATATTCAATTTTGATACACCCGAATTGTCATCTTTTTTTATTTCTCCGAGAGTTAAAGGTGCACCGAGATAATCCTCTCCGTTATAACTGAAAGACTGCATGGTTTCATTGTCTAAAATATATATAGAACCGCCATCCAGTGCTATTTTTAACAGCTTTCTCGGTATAATTTCATCTTTTTCCAGTTCATCAACGGGATTCGGAGTCGGAAAAACTTCTTTTATTTTTATTTTTATTTCTCCATAGCCGAAAGCATCAATATTTGACTGCAGCGTATCTTCGTCAAATCTTACGTTATATACCTTATCATCTCCGCCGAATTCTTTTTTCCACTTCCATTCAAAAGAACGAAAACGGCCTCTTTTTGCAATAAAAAAATCCTCAATCTTTTTTCTTGTTTTTGCATTCTTGTCAAAAGTAAGCGTCCAGCTCTTCTTTGGAGTATCCCAATAAGATTTTCTGTCATTTCTTGCGGAAAATATTTTGTCTACAATTGTGTAAAATTCTATACTCGATTCACATTCGGCTTTGTGATAAAAATCCAGACTCTGTACAGGCTGAACAGGGAATTCATCTATACAAACAAGCTTGAGTTCTGACTCAGAATAGCCAAACTTGTCTATATTCTGATTAAAACTGTCCGAATCAAAAGTGCATAAATAAGTCTGCCCGTTGCCGCCTTTAGATTTTTCCCAGATAAATTCAAATTTACCGGCCTGCCCCATCATATTAATAAAAAATTCTTCAAGCTTGTTCCGTCCGCTGAAATTTTTGTCAAAAGACAGAGTAAAAGTACGTTTTGGATAAGTCCAGACAGGATAGCGTTGTTCTCTGCCTTTCATTTTTTCATTTATCTGTGTTTTAAATTCTATTGAAGTGGAATAAGCTGTTTTATATGGTATATCAAATACGGGATATGTCATATTAACTCCTTTCCTGTGTTATATCAAGCATTTTGCACTATATGCCTCAAATGTGCATAATTATTTTTTATGCCATCATAAGTAATCTGATTCAACAGCTGCTTGTTCTCAAGTAAATAGCGGCTGACATCTTTTGAATCCCACGCCTTTACATTGAAATTATTAAATACTACAGGAGAACTTTGTGTCTCTCTGCTGCTGTAATTTGCATTTTCTCCGGGACTCAATATTCTCTCCCCGCCTTTTAACAATGCAAGCTGCTCGTCTGTTCCGGGAAGCGAATAATTTGCACCGGAAGGCACTATACCTCCAGAATGATGCTTTGTGAATAAAGAACCAATAAAACCAAGTGCACTTTTTGCTGCTCCCCCGCCCCAGTTAAAGAAACCTCCGAATAAACTTGAAACAATATTCATTGTATTTTCTGAAAAAATATTTTGCATCAGCTTGTCAGTAAACTGCTTTATCATATAATCAGTAAGACTTGCTGTCATCTCCTCCATAACAACAGAAAAATCTTTGTATCCCCTTATCATATCCTGCAGACCGGAAGAAAATTCCGAAGAAACTTTCTTGCCTGTTTTACCAAGTAGACTGTCCTCGTATGCATTTTCTTTTTCTTCGTCTTCAAGATAATCAAAACTGCTGTGAAAATATTCTTTTTGCTCATCAGAAAGAGATTTGTCAGACTCTATACCTTTTCGAAGCAGATTGTATTTGTTTGTAATATGCTTTTTTTCTTCTGCATAACCATCATCAAACAGCGGAGAAAAATCAATCTGGTTAGTCTTAACAGCATTGATAAGAGCTTTGTATTCCTGAGCCTGATTTTTCCAGATTTTTTTAATTTCCTGCATAACCTGAGCAAACTTTTTGTTCGTCTCACACATTTGCTTTTTTGCTTCTTCCAACGCTTTTTCAAATTCGGTTTGGTCGATTTCTTTATGAATAGTTTTTGCCATTTAAAATTCCTTTCTATGTTATAATTAAATATGCTTAAAAATCTTTTATTGTTTTTATTATTTTTTTGTTTAACAGGTGTACAAACCTTTTCTTTAACTCTAAAAGGCAGTGCTTCTTATACTGTTGAATGTGCTAAAACTGAAGCGTTTGAAGGGGTTGCTAGTCATATTAACTTGAGTAATTATAAAGATTTTTTTATTGATAAATATTATGAAAAAAACATTGAAAATATAAAAAGAGGAAAATATAAATTTAGAACTTATTATATTTCTTATTTTCAAAAAGAGGGTTATTGTATTACTTATAGAAGAACTGAAAATATTGGATATTACTACAATTTAGATGGAACTTTGCAATTAATTGAATTCGCTACGCAAGGAGAATATCCAAGAAGAAGTATCAGATATGATGCCTCTGGAAAATTAGATTCTACAACTTTGATTATTTCTCACAATGAGAGTTATGTTTTTGACTTAAATAGAAAACTTATTGCTCACTGGATAGGTAAAAATTGCTACAATGAGCAGGGAGAAATTATTAATACAAGAAAATGATTTATTTTTTAAACTTTATTTGATTAATTTATCACCTGTGCAAACTTTTTGTTCGTCTCACCCATTTGCTTTTTTGCTTCTTCCAACGCTTTTTCAAATTCGGTCTGGTCGATGGATTCTAACTTACAGGTGATTTTTATATGTTGATAATATTTATTATGTAAAAAGAATTAAAATTTAAGTTTAAATTATTTTTAACCGGAAGAAGATAAAAGATTGTTGTATTGCGATATGAAGCTTCTTAAAAACAATAAACTATGCAATGGAAATAATATAAATCCGACCTTTGTGAAATGAATTACAGAAAGTTACGCAAACAACAACAAACGAGGTATTGTCCGAGGGCTGGGAAATTATAACAGACACAAAGATTTTTGATACCTCTGGCAATTTTGACAGCCCGAGTTGCCGAGACAGGTTTGTGTTACTTTCTGTATGAATGAAACAGCAGGTCGGGAGTTTCTTGGGCTCCACCCGTTCTTTGCTCCAAAGAATGGGTGGAACATATAACATAAATTATTAATTTCCACTTTTTCTTTTATGTTCATTTTTTCTTTTTGTTGCTATGCAAAAAGAAAAAACGAACCAAAAAAGAAAAACAAGCTGATTAAAACAGACTCTAATGCATTTATCTCCAAAATTTTCTAAACGCTGACGCTAACGAAAATTTTGTTCGTAAATACAAAGAGTCAGTAATCAAACTTACAACGGCAGAGCCGTACTACACTTCGTGTGCAGCTTCGCTGCATATGTCTGAATTTCTGTGATAAATATTTATAAAAACATAAAGTCCAGTAAAGAATTAATTGACATATACATGAATAACAGATGAAAATGAAACTCTGATGCTGCTTTTTCAAGTTTTATAGTAAAAAAGTATTAGGCTTTTATGGTTGATATTTTTAAAAATAAAGTATAAAACAGGACAATTGAGACAACTGAAAAATCCGTTTAAGTTAATTTTGGATACGTATAAACGGGTTTTTGAATTATGCACAACCATAGACTGTTTTTAATATCAGTTGTAATTTTTTGCTTATTTACGGCTTTTAATCTGCAGGCATGGGGGCTTGATACTGTAGCTTCAAAACTGGACGAAGCTGAAAAAAACTTTTTCGGCTACACATATCAGGGCAGTAATGAATCAAGACTGTCCAGATTAGAACAGAATCTTTACGGCAAAACAAATGCGGGAAATCAGAAACACAGAGCTGAAAAAATTTATAAAGATATGGCTCTGGGCGGACAGACAGGAGGTGCTGCGCCCGTACAGCCTCAAACAGAGCAGGCGTCTGCCGATATAGGGCCGAAATCCGAAGCAGGCATAAAATATCCGGTTGTGGATAAACTGGAAGAAAAAATATTTAAAAAGACTTATCCTGATGAGGATATTTATTTAAGGCTTTCAAGGCTTGAAAAACAGACTTTTAAAAAAGAAAGCACCCAATCTTTAAATGAAAGAGTGGATGCTTTGCGTAATAAAATTTTGGGAGGTGATTCAAGGACTGCTGCGGAAATTGACCCCGATACAGAAGAAATTGTTCTTGAAAACGGAAGAAAGTATATTGAAAATCCGTATTTTGGCAGCGGTAATAATGATTCGCACTACAATTATTACAGCTATGAAGGGTCTAAAAACAGAATTCCTCCGCAGAACAGTTTAGAAGATGACAATTCTTATGACTATGCCCAGACCACGGGCGAAAGATATGCCCAGAATTATGACCTAGACATTTTGGAAAAGCAGCTCTTCGGTAAAAGATTTATACAGGAGCCGCCCTCCAAACGTCTTGCCCGTCTCGAAAACAAAGTGTTTCAACGTACCTTTAGTGACAACGATGAAGCCAGAACACAGAGGCTTCTGGCGGTTACTACCGCACAAAAGACCTCAAAAGCTTACGACTCCAACAAATGGGCACAGCGTATAAACACGGGCATACAAATAGGCAGTATTCTGCTTATGGTTCTGGCAATGATTCTTTAGGGATTAGTATAAGCCCGTAAATATTTGTCCGAACGTTGCGTCATAAACATTTTGGACAGGGGTAAATATTTTGCTAAAGAATCCTTTTTTAGCAGGGGTGTTGCACTGATTACAGGCAGGAAGATATGTTCTTTGCTGTACAGGTGAAACTATATAACTATAGCTTACAGGAGCAGCTGCACCTGTCGGTACACCTATTGAACATGAATTTTGCATCGGCATTGGTTTTAAAGGACATGACGCAAAAGCGGTTGTTGCAGCCATAATCATTGCAGCTGCAGTAAGTGCAAATATCTTTTTCATAATAAAAAATCTCCTTTTATTCTGCGTGAGTGTTTTGCTTCTCACATTCCCATTTTTACATTTTTGAAAAAAATTACATTAGACTAAACGGCTAAGTTTTATGGCAGACAAAAGTCTAGCTAATGTGTCCAAAAAAATTTGTGATAAGGTACGTGAGCAAAATTTTTGACAAAGCGAACACGCACAATGGAGTGAGCAGTAGTGAGCATGTCCTTATGAAGTGCCACATCGTATGATTTCAAGACAGCAGGCGGCAACCGCTATTGTCTGAGTGGGACCTCGCTTGTACTCAAGAGTATCCTGATGCGTACGGCGTGTGGTAATTTATACTGCACGGAGATACTTCGTATCTCACTTAGCCCTCTCATAAAAGCAACATTTAGTTGCTTTTATTCGGCAGAGTCTCTATTCAAAATGATACTTAATCATTTTGAACAGAGTTCTTGTTCACGTCATTTCCCTCTCACAAAACAATTCACA
>CALUVO010000113.1 GCA_944324245.1 Candidatus Gastranaerophilales bacterium
AATATGCTATCGGTGCTTACAACGTAAACAACATGGAAATTTTGCAAGGTATTGCAGAAGCTGCTGAAGAAACAAGATCACCTATCATTCTTCAAGTTTCAGCAGGTGCAAGAAAATATGCAAACCAGACTTATCTTATCAAACTTGTAGAAGCTGCTTTGGCTACAACTACAGTACCTATAGCACTTCACTTAGACCACGGAGCAGACTTTGATATTTGTAAAGCTTGTATCGACGGCGGTTTCTCATCAGTTATGATTGACGGTTCAAGATTCCCTCTTGAAGAAAACATTGCTTTGACAAAACAGGTAGTTGACTATGCTCACGAAAGAGGTGTTTCTGTAGAAGCTGAACTGGGTAAACTTGCAGGTGTAGAAGATGATGTTAAAGTTGCAGCGCACCACGCAACTTATACAGATCCAGAAGAAGCTGCAAGATTCGTAAAAGAAACAGGCTGCGATTCTCTTGCAATCGCTATCGGTACTTCTCACGGTGCATACAAATTCAAAGGCGAAGCTAAACTTGACTTTGAAAGACTTGCTGAATGTAAAAAAGCTATCTATGACGTAGTAGGTTATGATTATCCTATCGTTCTTCACGGTTCATCTTCAGTTCCTAAAGCATTTGTTGAAAAATGCAACAAATACGGCGGAAACTTGCCTGATGCTCAAGGCGTTCCAGAAGAAATGCTTGCATTCGCTTCTAAAAACGGAGTAGCTAAAATTAATATCGATACAGATTTGAGATTGGCTATGACTTCTACTATCAGAGAGTTCTTTATTGAACATCCTGAAAAATTCGATCCTCGTGAATATATGGGACCGGGAAGAACAGCCGTTAAAGAAATGGTTATGCACAAAATGAGAGATGTATTAGGCACAGCAGGTCACGCTGACGACTAGCGGATTTCCGGACGGGTAAAACCCGGTGAGCGAGACACGAAGTGAGCGGGCGCGAAAGCGCAGCGAACGGCAGTGTTGAGCGAGAAGGAAATCCAAGACAGCGGATTTCCAGACGGGTAAAACCCGGTGAGCTCATGCGAAACATGCAAAATGGCTTCACGCAATAATCTTTAATCTTGCTTATTCTTATTTAAACTGTAAATAGTGAATAATGCGGGATCGTGGAGTCGAGGCTAAAAGCAGAGCTAGAAAAACAGCGCAAATGAGACAAAACTTCCGAATTGAATAACTCGGAAGTTTTGTTTTCATATCGACAACTGACTCAGACAATTTAAAAAGTATCTGAGTCAGTTGACTATATGAAATCTATGACAACCTGATAGTTTTGTTGTAATATAATACCAAAGGCATTTTGGTTCCTGTCTATGGCTATAATCTATATACTTGTTGCTTATGCAGGATTTGTCGTAAAGTATAAGATTGTTTATTCTCAGTCTTGACTGATAGCCGGAGTCGGTTTACAATATGGAACAATTTATGAGTCAGGAAAAAAATATTGCAGAAGTATGGAATGAAGTATTAGAAGACTTGCAAAAGCAAGTCTCTGATTCGACTTTTTCAACTTGGATTCTTCCTCTGGAACCCCAGTATTTTGACGAAAACTGTTTTGTCCTGCATACCGGTCAGGCATTTGCCGTTAATCTTTTGAGAAACAATCATTATCCTGAAATGCTTAAAGCAGTAAAGCAGGCAACAGGAAAAAATCTCGAAGTTAAAATAATATTTGATGAGGAACTTGCAAAAAAGCTTTCAAAAAAAGCAAAAAGCAAATCTGTGATGCAGGAAGAAACAGAGGTACAGCCAAAATTAAAATATGACAGTCTGACTCAAATGCAGTCATCCAATTTGAATTTGAAATATAAATTTGAAAATTTTGTAGTCGGCTCTAATAACAAACTTGCTTATGTTGCCGCACAGACTGTAGCAAAGCACCCTGGTACAAAATACAACCCTCTGTATATTTACGGCGGACCCGGGCTTGGCAAAACCCACCTTATGCAGGCAATCGGGCATTATATTATAAAAAACAGGACAGATTTAAAAGTCTTGTTTATCACAGCGGAAGAGTTTGTTAATGATGTTGTAAATGCACTTGCAAGAGGCGATGAAAAAACAAAAAAAATGAACAGATTCCGCAAAAAATACAGAGAAGTTGATGTTCTTTTAATCGATGATATCCAGTTTATTGCAGGCAAAGCAAGAACAGAAGAAGAAGTATTTAACACCTTCAATACTCTCCACGGTGCAGGCAAACAGATTGTTGTAACCTCTGACAGAACGCCCAAAGAAATTCCCTCTCTTTCGGAAAGGCTTGTAAGCCGTTTTGAATGGGGATTGATGGCAGACATACAGGTTCCGGATATCGAAACAAGAATGGCTATACTTCACAATCTTGCAAGAGATACAAATATCGAAGTGCCAAATAATATAATAGAATTTCTTGCAGCCACTTATGCAAATAACATAAGAGAACTGGAGGGTGCATTTAACAGAGTGACGGCCTATGCAAGTATAAATGAAATGCCGTTAACTATTGAAAATGTGAAAAAAATTATCAACTATAATGAAAAAGAAAAAAGCTATACATTTGACGGGATTGTCGATGAAGTAGCCTCTTATTATAATATTTCTACAAAAGAAATAAAAGGCTCGGGGCGTAATGCAAAAGTTTCGGAGGCCAGACAGGTTTCTATATATTTGTGCAGAGAACTGACAAAACAGAGTTTTCCTGCAATAGGCGAGTTTTTTGAAAAAAAACATACAACAATTTTATATTCTTATGACAAGATAAAAGAAGACATTGTTATAAACAAATCTCTGGCTCACAGCATTGAATGTATTATCAATCAAATCTGCAAATAGGAATATCAATATTAAACAGAATTAGCCCTGTCAGGGCATAGTCCTTCTTTTGATTTTATTTAAAATTGACAAATAGTAAATAAATTCAGAGGGTTTATATGAATATCAATAAATTTGTCAAAACTGCCTTTTTTGTCTCTTTATTTTTGTTGCCGTATTCTTGTGTTTTTGCGGCAATAAGCGGAAATGTAGAAAAAAGCGGAGTTGGAGATTACAATCAGGTAATAGATTCTCAGACAAAAACTCCTGTCTCGCAGGCTGATGTTGCTTTACCGTCAAAAGGCTATCACACAAAAACCGATAATGAGGGCAGGTTTAATCTCGGTGCAAAAATTGATGCTCCTACCATAATGTCTGTACAAAAAGACGGATATAAACCGTTTTCTCTCACAGTTGACGGTAATTCTCTTTCTAAACCGATTGTTATAGGTATAGAAAAAACAAATCCTCACGATATTATAATAGACAAAGATTTGTATCACATAGGTGATGACAACTATTCCACAACTTCAGCAAATGCGGAAGAGTTCAGAGTAAAAGCTATTGGCCCCTTTTATACAAAGGACTTTAAAATCGGAAATATACCAGGTACAGATGATGTTTATCTTGTTATCGGCTCTGTCATAGGTATTGATACAAAAATGGCAAGGGATATGGGACAATCAAAAGTAAAAACTACTTATGCAGCCCCGCCTCAAGTATTTTTTAACGGAAACATGATAGCAGAATTGAATCTTAACGGAGATAACCAGCAGATAAAAATACCACGCAGCCTTATAAAGCCTAACAGTACAAATCAAATTACCATAAAATCCGGCAAAAATCTTTTTCAAACAGCTTATATAGACTATGATGACATTGAATTGATGAACCTGTTTATAGAAACAAAGTCAAAAATTACATCTTATTAAAATTTTATATTTAAATTTATATAAATAATACCATTTTTCAGGTTAATGATATAATTAAAACAAGTCTTGTAAGAATTGAGAGGAAGTTATATGAAAATTTACATTGAAGACATTGCAAAATATGAAGGACAAACAATTACACTTCAGGCCTGGTTGTACAATAAACGTTCCAGCGGCAAGCTGCACTTTTTACAGCTTAGAGACGGAACAGGTGAGATTCAGGCAGTAGTATTTAAGGGCAATGTTTCTGATGAAGTATTTGAACTTTCAGATAAAATCACACAGGAATCATCTGTTGAAGTAACAGGTACGGTAAAAAAACATGACCGCTCCCGTATAGGATATGAAATAGATGCAACAGACGTAAAAGTAATAGGAGAATCCGTCGATTATCCTATTACACCGAAAGAACACGGCACACACTTTTTAATGGAACACCGTCATTTGTGGCTGCGTTCTTTGAGACAAAAAGCAATATTGAGAATCCGTCACAGAATAATTAAATCAGTACGAGATTTCTTTGATAACAAAGGTTTTACACTGGTTGACGCTCCTATTTTCACACCGAATGCCTGTGAAGGAACAACAAACCTTTTTAAAGTTGATTATTTTGATCAAAATGCATATCTCACACAAAGCGGACAATTATACATGGAAGCTGCAGCAATGGCTGTGGGTAAAGCATACTGTTTCGGACCAACATTTCGTGCAGAAAAATCAAAAACAAGACGCCACCTTACAGAATTCTGGATGGTAGAACCTGAGGTTGCGTTTTTTGATATTTATGACGATATGGATTTAGCGGAAGAATTCGTTGAATATATTGTTCAAGAAGTTGTAAAAAACAACAGAGCCGATCTGGAAGTTCTTGAAAGAGATATCTCAAAACTCGAAAATATTAAACGTCCGTTCCCGAGAATTTCTTATGATGAAGCAATAGAAATTCTGCATAAAAAAGGCAATGACACTCAATGGGGTGCTGATTTTGGCGGAGACGAAGAAACTCTTATCTCAGAAGAGTTTGATAAGCCCGTTATGATTCACCACTATCCTATGGCAATAAAAGCCTTCTATATGAAACAGGAAGGCGACAAAGCTGCATGTGTTGATATGATTGCTCCGGAAGGCTATGGAGAAATCATAGGCGGCGGTCAGAGAGAAGAAGACATTGATAAGCTGAAAGCTAAAATAAAAGAACAGGGACTGCCCGAAGAAGTATTCGGCTGGTATCTTGATGTAAGAAAATACGGAAGCTGCAAGCATGCCGGCTTTGGTCTGGGCATAGAAAGAACTGTTGCGTGGATTTGCGGTCTCCATCACGTAAGAGAAACTATCCCGTTCCCGAGACTTATGGACAGGTTAACTCCATAGCAGATTTCATATTGTCAACTGACTCCGACTACTTGATGAACCTGTGCTATAAACAAGTACATTTTTGCCAACAAGTCCGGCACAGGCAACAAGTGCATGGGGTCACTTCCGTAAAATGCTAGACTTGG
>CALUVO010000114.1 GCA_944324245.1 Candidatus Gastranaerophilales bacterium
TGTTTTCTGCAATAAAGCCCTGCCTTATGCAGATTCCTGACCTCGACAGGTATGTTTAAGGGAGTCCGGTAGTCTGTAAAACAGCCCCTTTTGCCATTCCCCCGCCTGTTGTCTGCGGTTCGTATAAAGTATATTATTTGAAACAAAACCAAAAATCAACCATGGCAAAAAAACGGGTTACAATTTTTAATATTGAACCCGTTTTTGTTTGTTTATATAATAGAATTTATGCTTTTGGGGTTTCTTGTTGTGCTGTTTGCGGTTTTTCTTCAATTTTAGCAGCCGCTTTTTCTCTTCTGTTGTTGATTATTTTATCCACGATTTTTCCTAACCCGAAGCCAAGCCCGACAGTTATTGCAGTCAAGACACCCATCATTATGCCTCCTGCTGCTTTTCCTACTTTTACCGCTCTTGAAACATACTGTTCTTCTGTTATTTTCAGTATTTCTTTCCCGCCGGCTTTTTGGTAAATATCTTTTAATATTTCAATAGCTACCGGCATACCTTTATTGTCTGCTTTGATATTTTTAATAATTTTATATGCATTATATGCAGAAAAAGCTGTACCGGCGCAAGCGCCTGCATAGCCGCCTATTTTTGATTTTTCTTGTTTATTGCTGTTTGTTGTTGATCCTGTTTGTCCGAAAGATATTGCAGAAATAGGCATGTTATTCTCCTTATGTTGTATACATTCATTATAAATTTGTAATAAAATTTTTTTGCTATTAAATTGCTGTATCTTTACAATTATTTTCTTTATTTTAGTCTTGATATTGTTTTTCAGGGAGATATTTTACAAAATAAGACAAAACAACAGGGATAAACGAAATTATAACGAGGGTTTTTATTATACCTGTATTTTGGGCTACAAAACCGATAAGAGGCAAGAATACCCCGACAATCCCCCAGCTGAAACCGCCTATAAATCCGGAAATCATACTTTTATACTGCGGCATTGTCTTTTGTGCCATAACCATATTGATAGACACAGACAGCATTGTCACAAACCCTGTCAGTATAAACAGTATAAAAGACAGCAGTGTAGATACTTTGATAAGACTTACAAAAATAATTGTAAGTATAAACGGCACAATCAGAGAAGTATAAAATACATTTTTGTATCCTATAATTTTTTCATATCTGTTGCTTAAATAAGTGCCTAACGCGCCGATTGTTAAAAACAAAAACACTGCAAAACCTATCTGAAAAGCGTTGTATCCGTGTTCTTTCCAGTAAAAGGGCATTAAAATACTGAAACTGGAACTGACAAGGGATTTTAATGCGGAAACCATAATGAGTATTCTTACGGTTTTGTTTTTAAATATGTCTGTAATCGTTGTTTTAAAAGACTTTTCATTTTTTACAAAGTTGTTTACATTGATTTTGGGAACACAAACAAATACAAGCGTGGCAAACAGAATTCCCCAGACAGCTGCAAATGGGAGTTTTGTGACTCCGAAAAACTGCGTAATTGTTGAAGATATTATTGGACCAATAGAGTATCCTATTGTACCTGCAGCTATAAATATGCTCATGTATTCAGACAATTTTTTGCCGCTGTATCTGACGACAAATCCCGTTGCCTGAGGGTGGTAAAATCCTACGCCCACACCGCCTATTATCAAACACAAAGCCAGCTGCCAGATGTTATGCACAAGACCAGTCAAAGAGAAAAATATAGAAGCAAGAATTGTGCCCCAGAATATAAAAAATCGTTTTTGCCATTTATCAGCAATAAACCCGAACACAGGCTGCATCATAGAAGAAAACAACTGTGATGCACTCATTGCGCATGCTGCGGCAGTAAGAGTTGCCCCTATATTAGCGGTAATAAAAGGCAGAATAGGATTTATAAATCCTGAATAGCTGTCGGCCATTCCATGCCCGAGAGTCAGCCATGCTACAGCTTTTTTATTTTCCGCAGAATTCTGAGTATTTTGATTTTCTCTTATATCCTGTGTGTCCATTTTTAATGTCTGAAATGTCTTATACCCGTAGTAATCATTACTATACCGTATTTGTCGGCAGCTTCAATTACCTCTTTGTCTTTAATGCTTCCGCCCGGCTGGATAATACCGGCTATTCTGCACTGTGCAGCAGCCTGTATATTGTCTATTGCGGGGAAGAATCCGTCTGATGCAACAACTGCATCTTTGGCAGCGTCACAGGCACGGTTGAGCGCAATTTCCATAGCATCTATACGGCTTGTTTGCCCGCCGCAGATAGCAAGAGTTTTAAAATCTTTTGCTATGACTATGGCATTAGATTTTACGTGTTTTGCTACTTTCCAGGCAAAAACCATATCTTCAACCATTTCTGTTGTCGGTTTATTTTTTGTGACAACTTTAAAGGTGTCCTTATCCAGTTCTTTTCTGTCAACATCCTGAACAAGTGTACCGAACGGAGTGACTTTTATATCCTTTTCAACAAGGTTTTTAAAATCTTTTAGAGGTGTCTTAAGTTTTATTATTCTCAAATTTTTCTTCTTTTTAAGAAGTTCAAGTGCCTCGGGCTCATAATCAGGAGCAATAATTACTTCCAGAAAAACAGAGGACGCATGTTTTGCGATTTCTTTATTAACCGGCTGTGAAAATGCGATTATACCGCCGAATGCACTTATTGGATCGGTATCAAAAGCTTTTAAATATGCTTCTTCAATCGACTTGCCCAGTGCAACTCCGCAGGGGGTATTGTGTTTGACTATAGCAGCAGCAGGAACATCGAAAAACTCGCTTACTATATTGAGAGCGGAAGTCATATCAAGAATATTGTTGTAAGACAGCTCTTTTCCGTTCAAGAAATCATAGTCTGCAGTTTCTGTATTTTTATAAAGATTTGCGCTCTGGTGAGGGTTTTCACCATATCTAAGTCCGCCTTCTTTATTTAAAAAGAAGGTTCTGTATTTTTCTTTATCTTCTGAAAGTTCCGACATAATAACAGCATCGTATTTTGAAGTAGTTTCAAAAGCATCTAGAGCAAGACCCCGTCTAAGTTCAACGGTAGTTTCGCCGTTGTTTTCTTCAAGGTTTTTCAAAACCTCATCATATTGATTTATGCTTGAAACTACGGTTACATTTTTATGATTTTTTGCACCGGCACGCAAAAGTGCAACTCCGCCTATATCTATATTGTCGATAAGCGTTTGCTCATCGTGTTCTTCTTTTGCAACTTTTTCAAACGGGTAGAGATTTACAACCACCATCTGAAAAGCTTCTATATTTTTATCAGCAATTTCTTTTGCTTCTTTAACATTCTGTACATCAGCCAGAATGCCGGCATGGATTGAGGGATGAAGGGTTTTTACTTTGCCGGAGAGCATTTCTTCTGTCCCTGTAAGTTTACTTACCTCTGTTGTGTCTATGCCGTTTTCGTTCAAAAATTTTGCAGTAGAGCCTGTAGAAACGATTTCATAACAGAATTTTTCTGTCAGTTGTTTTGCAAAATCAGCAAGATTTGTTTTGTCAAATACACTTATTATTGCTCGTTTTTTCATCCCATATCCTCTTTGTTATTCTTGTGTTTTCAATTTATCACAAAAGAGGCTGCGTGTCTTATCCATATTTTACTTAAATTAAAATGTCTGAGGCGGCCTCGCTTGTACCCGAGGGCATCCTGATGCGTACGGCGTGCAGTATAAAGATTGGAAACTGTCCGAGCGTGAAGAAAATCTAAGAAGTAGTCGGAGTCAGTTGACGATATGAAATACTAGATTAGATAGATTAATATAGAATATGCGGAAATACACCCCTCAAAGAATGCGGGGTGTATTTATCATAAAAATTTGTAGCCTGTTTTTATAATGTTAATATGAAGATTTTAACTGTAAACCGTTATATATATATGATGCGATAATTTAACTTTAACAAGCGTATTTCTCGGCAGTTCCACATTCTTGCCGGGATTATCCAAAAATGTGTTAAGAGCGGAATCCGCCAATATTGCTACTGCACGTCCTATCATATGGCTTTTTTTATAACTCCGTGTATATGTTTGCGGTCTTGAACCAATGTCCATCATAATAGCCATGCCTGTTTTACCCATAGTGGTTGCAATTTTTAACGGACGGTTTTCGTCAACGCCAAGAGCATAAGTGTTTGATGCAATAGGAATACTCTTACCTTCTGTGGTAATAATTTCATTAAAGCGCAGCTCGAGTTCTCCGTTTTTATGACCGAGCCCGGCTTGTTCCACCTGTATTGCATTTCCGTATAAAATACTGCCAGCGGGTGCAACAAGTATTCCGTTGTAAATCCAGTTTTCATCAAGAACAGCTGCAATGCTGTCACCTGCTTTTAGATTTGCTGAACTTACAGAAGATTGCATTTTTGCCGTAAATGATGTGCCTGCTGGTATAGTGATTAGATTTCCTTGCAAGGCCGTGTTCTGCGATATTTCGTATGCGTATGCAGCAGGTGCAAATGTATAGATGTTTATTAAACATAAGCTAAATATTATTAAAACAAATTTTCTCATCATATTATATAACCCGTAATTTCTTTTTATACTTTTTATAAATTTAGAGGGAGAGAATTCTTAATTTTTCAACTGTCCGAGCGTGAAGAAAATCTAAGAAGTAGTCGGAGCCAGTCGACTATATGAAATATTTAAGCTAAAACAGTCCCTTTAAATGTTCACTGTCACTAAAGGTTACAAAACCGACTATCATTCTTCCGTCTGTTAAATGAACGTTAAAATGTCCGAATACTCCGTCCGGTGTATAATTTGCAAGTTTTCTGAGCTTTTTTATATCAATATAGTTTATTTTGTTTACATCAAAATCAGAAGAAGTCTCATCAACAAGCAATTTGCCGTCAGCACCTACAGCAGCAAATCTTATATTTTGTGCTTTTAGCTCATCCGGTGTTATTTTAGTATCGGTATTTTTGTTCAGAGCTACAAGTGAGGAAAACAGTAATTCCGGTGTATCAAAAAAACCGAGGATGTCTTTTTCATTCCAGAGCCCGTCTTTATTATCTTTTAGCATTACATATTGAACCCCGTCAATTTTTATAACAAATGGATCTGATACTGCCATAGCCAAAATATCATTCATGACAGAATTAAAATCAGCAGCTGCCTGTTCTGCGGGTATAAGATAGTAATCAGTTGTACCTTCTGTATGATAAAAAGCATCCAGCGTGGTGCCTGTTGTTTCTCCTGTTAAATAGTCGTATACCTCGGGGTTTGCTTTTGTGAAGGTATATTCTTCAGCTGATACAATGTCTACACTCAAAAGAAGAGTTGCTAAACATAATAAAAGAACGATTTTTTTCATATGCATATTCCTTTCAAGACAAAATGTTATTAATAGTTCAATATTGATGCAGTGTTTTATACCTTTACTTAAATTAACGATATAATTTTAAATTTGTTCAAAAATTTTTAAATCTAATCTAGTGTCGCAGTTGCCGCGGCTTTCTTGAAATCAGATGTTCGGGAAAAGCGTGGTTTTCCCTCACAAGGGGCGTTTCCTCTCTTCGTTCGGTCAGCCCCGTCTGATTTCGCTGTCTTGAAATCAGACGCTCACGAAAACTCAACGTTTCCGCTCGCAATGGCACTGGGTTCGGCGTTGCCTCACACGGCGTGCCAGTCTGATTTCGCTGTCTTGTAATTCCTTCCCGCTCGTTGCTGCTGCTGACTACGCTACGCTGCCGTCAGCTTCGCACTCGCTCACCGGGTTTCACCCGTCCGGAATTCCGCTGTCTTGAAATCAGACGCTCACGAAAACTCAACGTTTCCGCTCGCAATGGCACTGGGTTCGGCGTTGCCTCACACGGCGTGCCAGTCTGATTTCGCTGTCTTGAAATCAGACGTTCTGCCGGAGTAACGTCCGGCTCCACAAGGGGCGTTCCCTCCTTTCATTCGGTCAGCCCCGTCAGATTTCGCTGTTGACTGTGCCGGACTTGTTGTTGTATATTGTTGTTTATTGCACAGGTTCTTCCGGCAGACGGAGTCAGTTGATGATATGAAATTTTTTGTGATTAATTTTAATAGGAGTTTTTTATGTCTGAAGTAATTTCAAGGTACAGTATTAAAGAATTTGTAAACACTACCTCTCAAAAAGATAGAAATGAAGGCTTTTTTGAACAAGAAACAGCCAGAATTATGGAAATAAACCTTAATGATAACCTGGCGTGGATAAAAAAGGGTGCAATGATTGCATATACTGGTGATATCAAATTCACAATGGAAGATCTTTTCGAACATGGATTAAAAACCGTTGTAAAAAGATTTGTGACCGGAGAAAGCGGAAACCTTGTAAAAGCTAAAGGTACAGGTAAACTTTATATTGCTGATGAGGGTAAAAAGATTTCTATATTAAATTTAAAGAATGATTCTTTAATAGTTAACGGTGGTAATATATTAGCTTTTGAACCATCATTAAAATGGGATATAAAATTGATGAAAATATCATCAATAATGGCAGGAGGCTTGACAAATGTTGAAATCTCCGGGGATGGTATGCTTGCTGTAACAACAATGTATGAACCTTTAACATTGCGTGTTGTTCAAGGATGTCCGGTTATGACTGACCCAAGCGCAACAGTTGCGTGGTCAGCAGGATTAAAAACAAGTTTCAAGACCGATATTTCTGTCAAAACAGTTATAGGCAGAGGCAGTGGTGATTCTATCCAAATGAAATTTGAGGGAGAAGGATTTGTAATTGTACAACCCGGAAGTATTATTTATCCCGCATATACTGCTGAGTAACAAACAAAACAAAGCTCCTTGTTTAATTAATACAGGGAGCTTTTTAAAACTTGATAAAATTTATTTATAATATATGATTATTAGGTGAACAGTAGTTGCTGTTTATATATTTGATAATTAAATAGCGAATTTTGTACGGCTGTAAGAACTCTGTCGAGAATTGACTAAATGTCATTCGAGATAGAGGTATGCTAAGTCAGAAACGCAGTTTCTGCGTGCAGTATAGTAATTAAAACAGACGAGTGAACAGCCATGTGAACAAGGTTAGCGAAATGAAGAATTTTTATTCTAAAAATTTGAAATGAAGTCCAAAACCTTGTGAACGTAAATAATCCAAGACAATGCGCCAGTAGCTCGGTTGGCAAAGCAAGCGTGAGCTTGCGAATTCCAATAAAGTTTGGCTACCAAACGCGCAAGTGACAATTAAATAATGCGCCCGTAGCCCAGTTGGATAGAGCGTTTGGCTACGAACCAAAAGGTCGGGGGTTCGAATCCCTCCGGGCGCGTTTTCTTGTTTTTTTTGAATTATATATTTTTTAGAGACCCGGAGGGATTCTTTTAATCCCTATACGGCACGCAGAAACTGCGTTTCTGACTTAGCCTGCCTCTATTTGAAACTTGACATTTAGTCAACTTTCAAACAGAGTTCTTGGGCACGTTTTCTTTTTTCTATAATTTACAGAATAAGGGATTCTTCACCCCTATATTTTGCTTTCGCAAAATACGGGGGTTCTATGTAATTTAACGGGACATTTTACTTGAACGAATAAAAAGATTATTCGGCAAGGTTGGCTTTGTGTTTAAGTTTTGGCAGTCGGAAGTAATCGTTTTATGCGTTATGAAACCGGACGAAAAGTCTCTTTTGAGTATCACAAATGTCCTCAAAATTCCCAAATTTTTATCTGAAATCCAAATCGTAATCGCTGTTCGTCCTAATTTCACTAACTTGTAC
>CALUVO010000115.1 GCA_944324245.1 Candidatus Gastranaerophilales bacterium
GTTTTATCCAGAAGCCGGGTGTTTCTTGTTTAGTCATAAGGGGGGAGAAGGTGCCGACGTCAGTTGCATCTGATGTAGGGGAGAGAGCGTATTTATTTTGATTTATTATAGCGAGTCTATCCATGTACGGGATATTCATGAAGGTATCAGCGTGTTGGAATGCGTAGTTGAATGTTTGGATTTGGGTAGTATAAGCTCCGACCTGAGTAGCTACGGAGGGGGCTACGACTGAGGGGTTAAAGTTGTCGTAGGAGCCTGAGGAGGAGCCGGCTCCTCTTATGAAGGTAAACATACCGAGTCCTTTGTCGTTAGTGTCATAAGTAACGTCGTATTTATATATTGGTGAGTAGGCTACAGAAGAAGAGCCTGTATATTGTACGTTGTTAGCTATTTCTTTATCAGCGAATTCTATTGAAGTTTTATCTTTTGTAGCGTCTGATAAAAGGTTGAGGTGTTGTACGTTTATTGTACCTGTAGTATCTGCGTAGTTATCGGCAGTTATGCGGCCCATGGATTCATTGGCGAGGTCGACATCAACGGAGGATATGTTTATTTGGGCAGAGTTAGAGAAGTTGTTAAAGTTTATCGTTTGGTTATCGAGGTGGATGATGTTAAGCACTCCGGAGTTTACTGCAAGGGAAGGGGATTGGGCGAGGTTTGAGCCTTCTTTTACGTAGACGTTTGTGTTGTCAAGGCTGATATTTGCGTTGATTATGTCGTTGTTGAGGTAGATTGTACCTGTGCTGTCGCCTGTGAGCTGCAGGTCAAAGGCGGTTTCAGGGGTTTCAATAAGTTCAAGATTATTATTTGTGTATTCTTCATAGTCCATTGCCCCGCCGCGGATTGTATCATCAAACTGTATTACACCGTTGTT
Source organism: Candidatus Gastranaerophilales bacterium (assembly GCA_944324245.1). GTDB lineage: Bacteria > Cyanobacteriota > Vampirovibrionia > Gastranaerophilales > Gastranaerophilaceae > Limenecus. The sequence goes on from CALUVO010000115.1 coordinate 875, forward strand.
TTTGGCTTCGAGTGTAAGTAAAGCCGGGTTCTTTTCAACAACTCCACTATCTAAATAACCACCTTTTTCCAAACCCAAAAAAGAAGCAAAGTCATCTGAAACATGTAAACCATACATACCGATTGCGTTTTGTTCTTCTTTGCCGTTTGAGATAGTTTTGTTTCCTGAAAAGATGGATTGTCCATTGTCTGCTGTTATATTTATATGGTTTGTACTAAATATAGCCCCGCCTGCTGCATTGCCTGTTTTTGATTCAGCGTAGTTGTTTATGAAAGAGGAATTTTTTATTTCTCCGTATATTATCTCATTTGTATCCTCTTTTACTGTTCCAATAAGTCCCCAATTACTGATAGCACCGCCTATTGCATAACTATTTTCTGATTTTACATAATTCCCTATGAAATCGCCTGTTATATTTCCAATTGCTCCTTCGTTATTAAGCGCTCCGCCTTCGGCTGAACCTTCTGTTGATCTTGCATAGTTGCCTATAAAGTCGCCTAATATATCTCTGATAATTTGAGAGTGATTATTATAAATCGCTCCGCCATAAGCATGAGAAGAACCTGTCGCATAGTTGCCTATAAAATCGCCTGTTATATTTCCAATTGTTCTATATGATCTATCTTTATTAGAAATTGCTCCGCCTTCGGCTGAACCATCTGTTGAACTTGCATAGTTGCCTATGAAATTACCTGTGATATTTTCAATTGCTCCATCGTAATTATAAATTGCTCCACCTGATGCTGAACCATCTGTTGAACTTGCATAGTTGCCTATGAAATCAGCCGTTATATCTCCGATTGTAAAATTGTTACTAATCGCTCCACCTGATACACCACTAGACGATGAATACGTATAGTTGCCAATGAAATCACCTGTTATATCTCCGATTTCACCATAGTTATAAATCGCTCCGCCTGAGGCATAAGAACCTGATGAAGACGCATAGTTACCAATAAAATCGCCTGTTATATCTCCGATTGTTCCATCACTGTTATAAATCGCTCCGCCTAGGGATTGCTCACCAGATGAACTTGCATAGTTGCCAATGAAATCACCTGTTATATCTCCATTTTTTGCACGGAAGTTAGCAATCGCTCCGCCTAGGGATTGCTCACCAGCTGAACTTGCATAGTTGCCTATGAAATCACCTGCTATATCTCCAATTTCAATTGCTAAGTCACCAGAATTATTATGGTGATAAATCGCACCGCCAATAGCAGAACCATCTGATGAAGTCACATAATTTCCTATGAAATCACCTGTGATATCTTCGATTTTTCCAGTATTGTCAATCGCTCCGCCACGGGAATTACCAGATTCTGAAGACGCATAGTTGCCTATAAAATCGCCTGTTATATCTGCGATTGTTTCACTGTTATCAATCGCTCCGCCATAGGCATCAGCACGACGAGCAGTCGCATAGTTGCCTGTAAAATCGCCTGTTATATTTCCGATATCACCACTGTTATCAATCGCTCCGCCATAAGCACGAGAAGAACCTGTCGCATAGTTACCGATAAAATCTCCTGTTATATCTCCGATTTCGGCATTTCCAGCATTAGAAATCGCTCCGCCTCTGGCATAAGAAGTTGATGACTCTATGTTTAGCCCCACAAAGTCTTTGTCTATATTCGCACCGTTCTGATTTGTGCTGATTCTGCCGGATAGTCTGTCTGAGTCCACATAGTATTTTACTGCATATTCAAATGCTTTGCCTGTTTTGTCAGAGTTTGGG
>CALUVO010000116.1 GCA_944324245.1 Candidatus Gastranaerophilales bacterium
GCGGGCGTAAGCCCCCAGTGCCTATGTGAACAAGGTTTATGGAATGTAGAATTTTTAGAATAAAAATTCGGAATGTAATTCTAAACCTTGTGAACGCCAATAATCCAAGAGGCGGATTTTACATAAAATTAAATCGTAAATCCAAGACAGTCCCGCCTACGACACTTCTGGTCTAGCTCTTACTTCACAATAATTGCAGATAAAACAAAGAATCTGCTACTGCCACGACCTAAACTACATTCAAATTTGAATCCTTCATCTCCAGCTTCATCAATATAGACGTTATAATTATTAGCCATGATTCCAGTCTCCATTACTTAATTGTAGCACAAATATTATGTCTATAGTGTTTAGCTTATATAATTTGCCTAGTTTGGTAAATAATTAAGGATTTACATTTTGTTACAAAATAGCAATTAATATTTTTAGTTGCTTTAAAAGTAATATGACTAATAATATTTCTTTTAAAAGTAGAATAGTTTTCACAACTCCAGATAAATTTGCAGAGATATTTAATTCTCGAATAAATAAGTCTAATTTTGTTGGTGAGCCTTGGAATCTTTCATCAATACGCTCAAAATCAAATTATTTGGGTACTTCAAGCATTAATAACTGTACTGGATTTAGTTTAAATTCTGATGAACCTTTGCTTGGACATCTTATGACAAGCGCTGAAAACTTTAGTAATTTAGATAAGATAAAAAGTTATATTGAAAATTATATACAAAACCATAAAATTAAATCAGCATTAATCATTGGCTCAAAATCACCAAATACACTTATTGCAGACTTCACGCATTTAAAAGGAATTGTTCCTGACGAATATATTAATAACAAGGTGTATGATAAAAATAGTTTTATGTTGTTTCAATTTATTGAAAATATTATAAAAACATTAGAACCAACTATTTTTAAAGGTCATAAATATTCAAATTCTAATTCATCTTGTGTATATGATTCTAAGAATGACACGATGTATATTTGTACCTACTTAGATACTTTTAAAAATATATTTGTGAAAAATAAGGAAGATTTAAAAAAGGCCTTTGATGAAATAAGACTTTCAAGCAAAGATAGTCTAGAATTTTTAGTTTAGGGTTATAGTATAAAAAATTATCATATGGTTTTAATATCCCATATAATTAATAACATCATCTAAAGTAAATAATCCTTTGTTAATAAGTTCTTCAGCTTCTGAATGTGCAGCTTGAAAATCACTACAATATGCATTTAAGTCACTTTTTAATAGTTTTGCTTCTGTATCTTTTAAATAATTTACTTCTTGTGAAGTAAGTTTTATATTTTTATGTCTCTTACAAGCTAATTCAAAAGCTTTACTATCTAAAACTTTTGATTGGCACATGCTAAGAATATTTTGGATTATAAGGTCTTGTTGTTGAACATCAGTTATACCTTGTTTAGCTAATGAATCCAACATCGCTTTATAATTTTTAGGAAATGCATCTTTTGTTGTAAATTCAGACAATCCCAGTATTTTTTGAATTTTACTTTGTACGGTAAAAGCTTCTACTTCTAAGGGATTATTCAAATATTTATACATATCACTATATCCTTTCATCTTTTCAGGATATTCAAGATATGCTTTGCTGTATTTACCTGCATTAAACCCCATTATATCTGCATTTTTGCTCATTTCTCTATAAATATCCAAATTTAATGTAGCTTCTGGATTTCTTTTAGAAACAAGCCTTTGAAACTTTCCTTCACCAAGAGATTTGTATAATTTAACAAATTTATCCATGTGGTCAATTTCATGATACATCATAGCAATACCATTTTCTATATTTGTATTTTTTGCAATGTCTCCTATTATTATTTTACCAGTTACTTCATCCCACCCTGCACCAATACTAATACTTTGAAAACCGCTTGCTGATTCTACTTTTATTAATTCAGAATTTGTATAACCCATTTTTTTCAATATAGCGTCTTTTATTTTACTATATGTCTCTACTCTATCTTTACCTTTGATTTGTGTTAATGATTTCACAAAAGATTCTGAAAGATATGACGTGTTTGATAATTGAACAGTATCACAAGTTAAGTTATTTGCAAAACGTAAACCTTGTAATTGAGTTGGATTAATGGGCTTTGTTTGCAAAACGCTAGTCTTACTAGCTGTCTTCACCCAAGAAGCTGTTTTTTGTGCCAAAGTCATTCCAATTTTTTCTAAACCCATGATAATAAACCTTAAATAACCTAACCTTATATTTATATAAAGTATTTTTCTGTTTAAAAATTGCCCAAATTATTAAGATTCTTAAACACAATAAGTATTTACAAAGTATGATGATATTGACTTATTGTATGTTACAGCATACAATATAATCAAGAAGAATTATGAAACAAGTCATCTATTACACAACTGCAGACGGGAAATGCCCTTATAAAGACTGGTACAAAAAACTGGATAAATCGGTAAGACAGCAGATTGACCGCAGAATTGACAGGCTCGAAGAAGGCAATTACGGTGATTATAAGAAAATATCTAATGACCTTTTTGAACTTCGTTTCAAAATAGGTTCTGGTTACAGAATATACTTTACTGAAGCACAGGATGTAATCATTTTGATTCTGTGTGCAGGAGATAAATCATCGCAGAGTAAAGATATTACAAAGGCAAAAGCTATTATTAAAGAAATTAAGGAATAATTGATATGAAAATTAAATCCGATGTTTTAAAAAGAAGTATAACTCATGAACAGCACATGCAGGAAGTTCTTAAAGATACAGAGTATCAAAAGGACTACCTAAGATTAAGCATACAAGAATATGCAAAAGACGGTGACTATACATTGTTTTTTAAATCTCTTGAACGTGTAATAAAAGCAAGAGGTTCTGTAAGCAAATTTGCACAAGAGATTGACCTTAACCGTTCAAATTTATGTAATATTCTAAAAGGCAAAGTACAGCCCAGCTTTGACACAACAATGAAAATTTTAAGAGGTCTTGGTGCTGATATTGAAGTTAAGTTTGCGTAAAATAAATTACTTGTACTCCAGCCCCAGAGCTATTCGCCTGTTATAGTATCCCGTTGTTGAGTCTTTCATTATGTGGACAAGTTCGGTGTAAACACTCATGCCTGTCATTGACTCGGCGGTTTTATCAGGTACAATTCTATTGTCAAAGGGTTCCAGAATAGGAACCATAACAACACCATAAAAAACAAAAAAGAAGATATCTTCGTTATTTATGAATATGCAACACAGTTTGAAAAAAGGCAGATTGATATGAAAAAATTTCTTTTTAGTGTTTTAGGTATATTTTGTTTAGTTATCGCAGGAAACTTTGTTTTTGCACAAAATAATCATTATCCATCTGCTTTTATAGATGCTTTTCAAGCTT